>NZ_LSIA01000194.1:0-5681 GCF_001556015.1 Novosphingobium sp. CCH12-A3
TTCCGTTGTCCTCGGTCACGATAGGTACGTTTTTAGGGCGGTACAGCCTATAGAGCACCTCCGACGGGACCGTCGCTATGGGCCGGAGCGACGCTGCTGGCCGGGTGCCCTGAATATGGCTTGCGTCGCGTTTCCTTTCATATATTACTTAGGTCTCTAATCATTTTTGAAAAGCCGGCTTGCGAGCACGTCCACAGAAGGCGGCCGCCCGGAAGGAGAGGGATGAAAATATGAGACTAACTGCTCTCGCGCCGGTCACGCTTGCGACACTGCTGACCTTGTCCCAAGGCGCATACGCTCAATCACAGACCGCCCAACCAGCTCCGACGCCGCCTTCTGACGCCCCCGCGGCGCAAGACCCAAACGCTGAGGGCGACATCATCGTGACGGCGCAGAAGAAGTCGGAAAATCTTCGCGACGTCCCGATCGCGATCAGCGCGATCAAGGGACAGGATCTCACCGCCCGCGGCTTCACAACGTCGATGGATCTTCCAGATCTTGTTCCAGGTGTGCGCTCAACTACCCCGGGTGGCGGTGCTTATGTCACGACGATCATCCGTGGGGTCGGCCAGCAAGATATCGCGGCTCACCAGGAAGCACCGGTCGCCACCTATGTGGACGGAGCGTATGTCGGCCTCTCGACCGCGCTGACTCAGCCGGTTTTCGACGTCGACCGTGTCGAGGTTCTCAAGGGGCCGCAAGGAACACTGTTCGGGCGCAATGCGACGGGTGGCCTTGTCCAATATATTACCCGAGCACCCAGCCAAGAGTTCGAGGCTTATGTCACGACCGAATATGGGAGCTACGACAAGTTCATGACGGAAGGGGCCGTCGGCGGCAGCCTTGGCGGTGACTGGTCAGGCCGTATCGCATATCATGCCGAAAAGGGTGGCGCATACATCCGCAATCCGATCGGGCCAGACCATAACGGCACAGATGTTCAAGCTGTCCGTGCGCAACTCCAGTATAAGCCCAGTAGCGATTTCCGGGCCCTGCTCAGCGTATATGCAGACCGTTTTCCGGACCAACAAGGCCCTGTCGCGAGCACGACGCGCGCGTTTATCGGGGCGAACGGTAAGCCGGTCGGCGTCACGCCCGGCAATTTTGCCGCGTATCAGAATTTCTGCCGCACGACAGTTGGGACAGTTCCGACCACTTATTCTCCACTCGGTGACTGCGCGGCATCACTGAAGAGCCCTTACAATGCGCCAACCGCCAACTACCTAAAATTCAACGGAAAATATCTTAACGCCACCGCGACAATCGATTGGACGATTGGGTCCGGAATCAAGCTGACGTCGATCTCAAACTATCAGTACTCCGATCAACTCTACAACACCCAGCTTGCGAGCGGATTCCCGACAGCTATTTTTAATCAAAGCAATCCTGGGGGCCGCCAATATTCCGAAGAGATCAGACTCTCCGGAAAGGTAAGTAATGTTGACTGGGTCGCCGGTCTTTATGGGTTGTGGATCAACAACCATACCGGCGCAAATGTTAATCTAAACGATATACCGTTCTATGGAATCAATCTCAATGCGGCCCTGCGTCTGAGAACCACGTCTTACGCTGGATTTGCGGAAGCCACCTACCACTTTAGCCCCAAGTTCAGTGTTATTGTCGGCGGCCGCGTAACCAGTGACCAGAAGCGTGGTGTCAATCAGTCCTCCTGCACGACCAATCCTACGATCCCGGTCAATATTTGCGCAGTGATCGCAGGGGCGTCGCCGGTTCCGCTCGTGCAGTTCGTCGGATTCGACAAGTCAATATCAACGACATCCTGGTCAGGACGCATCGTTGCTCAATATAAACTCGATGAAAATGTCAATGTCTACGCTGGCGTAAACAGGGGCACAAAGGCAGGTGGGTTCAATACCGGTGCAAACCAGCTTTATCCCGTTTCCGTAGCCGAGTTCAAACCTGAGACGCTTGTGAACTATGAGGCCGGTGTTAAATCGAGAATGCTCAACGGAGTGCTCGATTTCAACGGTTCGATTTTCTATTACGATTACAAGAATCTACAAACCTTCTCGACCCAAAACTTTGCGCTCTACGTCTTTAACGTCGACGCATGGGTAAGGGGTGCCGAGTTCGACATGGTTATCCGCCCGATGCGCGGACTTAATTTTTCCGCATCCGCCAGTTATCTCGATTCAAAGGCCAAAAATGTTCCGGTTGGTGCGGGGTTTGCCGACTTTGTGCTCCCGAACGCGCCGAAATTCAGCTCGAACGTCTCGGCCCGCTACGAGTTCGACCTCGGCCCGGGCAAGGCTTCGATTTTCGGAAGCTACGCGAGGGTTGGCCGGCGGAGTACCTCGGCGGTTGATTACGCGATCGAAAATGTACCTGCCTACAACAAAGTGGATTTCAGGCTCGGATACGAGCTTGATCGCGTCTCATTTGCTTTCAACATCCGAAATTTGACGAATGCACTTATCTATAATTCCGGTGTTCCTTCTGAGACTATAACTGGATCGGTGTTCAATTCAGTTCTTGCGCCAAGAACTTTTTCAGGATCCATATCTCTTAGATTGTGATCGATCTTCAATTGATCCCAATGGCGTCTGCGGATGATGGCGACTATGCTGCTAGAGGTTTGGTGTAGGCTCCTGGCGGTGCATTATTCACCTTGGTCTGGAAGGAGCCGATATAGGCGATATTGCCTACCCAAGCGTCACAATGACCGCGGCGGCACCCGCAATTTCGGCTGCGGGGCGCAAACCCGGGACCAAGCACGAGTTCAAGGCACCACTTTTTCTCAACCAAGGGGGTATGTCGAGTGCTTGCAGACTATCTAGTCGCCATGTTTCCGGCGGTGAGGTCGAACCGATGACCGAGCGCGCGGATGTAGTCATTGTGGGCGCCGGGCATGGTGGTGGACAGACGGCGATCGCCCTGCGGCAAGCGAAGTTTGCGGGGACGATTGCGCTGGTCGGCGACGAGCCAGAACTGCCCTATGAACGGCCGCCGTTGTCCAAGGACTATCTTGCCGGCGACAAAAGCTTCGAACGCATCATGATCCGGCCGGCCGCCTTCTGGTCGGAACGCGAGATAACAATGCTGACCGGCCGCCGCGTGGTCATGGTCGATCCGACGGATAAAACCGTGGCCTTCGCCGATGGTGGCTCGCTCGGTTATGGCACGCTGGTGTGGGCGACCGGAGGCAGCCCGCGTAAGCTAACCTGCGCAGGGAATGACCTTGCCGGTGTCCATTCTGTAGATATCAGCGCTGATTGGCACCGTTCTGTCAGCGCTAAGTGACACCGATCACGAGGGTGCTGCGTGCAGCTTCCACCACGTCGTCAGTGATCGCGTTCAGGCCGTTGATCCTCAGGATGCGCTCGATCTGAACGAACAGCCGGTGGAGCAGACGGAAGTTGCCGCCCGTGATCCGCACGATGGTGGCGACCGCCTGCGCGTCGGTGAAGTCCGCTTCGTCCATCGCGAGTCCGAGGTCGCGCCAGCGCCGCGTGAGGACAAAGGTCAGCTCCTGATCCTGCAAGGGCCGGTACTGGTGGGCGAAGCCGACACGGCTGAAAAGCTGTGCGTATCGCTCCATGCGCTTTTCGATGCCCGGCATCCCGATCAGGATAAGGCCGATGCCCTGCCGGTCGAACAGGTCACGCAGATATTCCAGCCCCGTGTTGGACAGGCGGTCGGCTTCATCGACGATCAGCAGTTCGACGAAATGCTTCCGGGGCGAAACGACGATCTGATCCTTGGGCCGGACATGCTGATCGATACAGATATCGACCCGATCGATGAGGCGGGGCAGGTCCTGACGAAGCTCGCGCAGCGTGCTGCCGACTGTCGGCGTATAGAACACGGCACGCGCACGGGCGAGGTCGGCATATATCTTGAGATCGGACGCCTGCCGCGCACCCCAGGTCATGAGCAGATCGACTGCGCCGTCCCAGCGCGCGTAGCGTCGCGCGGAAAGGGTTTTGCCGACGCCGGCCGTGCCGTGACACAAGCCAATGTAGCGGTGCTTGCGGACGGCGTTGGCAAACTCGGTGAAGCGGCGATGTTCCTGCGTCGAGATGAAGCTGGTGGCGCGAGCGCTGCCGTCTGCCATCACTCGCCCTCGTAATAGGTGCGGAGACGCGGCTTGCTCCGTGTCACCTCGGGGGACGTGGCAGGCGTGGGTTTTGGCGTTGAGGCGCGCACCGAGCCGGAACCCAGCGGGCGCAAGATCGCGGGCAGATAGTCCGCAACGCGGGCCTTCCGCTCTCCGATCTCGCTCCGCAGGCGACGACGATAGGCGATGCGGGCGGCTTGCACGTCCTTGAGAGTGATACTCAGGCCGGCATGGTCGGGGCTGACGGCCCGGCACAGAAAGACGTTGCGATGGAATATCCGAACCTCGCCTACGTCGCGAGGATCGTAGCGGATCGTCACCGGCTCGCCGACATAGGCGGCGAGCGTAGGGTTGAAGTATCGCAGCCCCTCGAAACGGATGCCGTCGCGGTGGACGATGCGCGGCTTGGCGACCATGACCAGCAGCGCGTCCAGTTCCTCCAGCGTTTCCGGCATCCGGGACAGCCAGCCATCGCCGCGCCACGCATCGACGGGCGGTACGCCGATCGCCCTGTGCGGGCGGACGTTATAGGTCGCCACGATGTATGTGCCGATCGCAGCGTCCAGTTCGGGAAGCGTCAGGCGCGGGGGCGATACCGGTTTGCCGTTACGAAGATTGCCCGGCAGTTCCGCCAACAGTTCGGTGTTGATGGTGCGGAACAGCCGCTCGATCTTGCCGCGCCCCTGTGGACGCGCGACGGCAGAGTAGATCAGGCGGATACGCAGATCGGCCGCAGCCTGTTCGAGATGAAGGCTGGTGAAGTCCGATCCGTGATCGACGTACAGGACGTCGGGAATGCCGCATACCGGCCAGGTCGGATCGGCCTTGCGCCAAATCGCCTGTCGCAGCGCGAGCGACGTGTTGAGCGCGGAGGGCGCGCCGAGGAAAACCATGTAGCCTGCTATCACGCGCGAGTGATCGTCCAGCACCGTCGTCAGCCACGGCCGCACCGGGCGACCGCCGGCATCGAGGATCAGGATATCGAGCTGGGTGTGATCGGCTTGCCAGATCGCATTGGGGTGTTCGGCGCGGTGCCGATGCACCAACTCGAACTTGTCGCGGAAGGCGGCAGCACCTTCATGTGCCAAGGTCAGCATCGCCGGATCGATCCGCCGCACGATATCGCGCACGCTGCCATAGGACGGCATTCGCCATTGCCGTTCGCCGACGATGGCGGCGAGACGGCGATGGATGGTCACGATCGATGGCGGCGGTTTGAGCAGCGCCATGCCCTCGATCAGTTCGACTAGTTCTTTCGGGAAGGTACGCTTGCCGGCTTCGGGTCGGGTAGGACGCGCCAGCCCCGCCGGACCATCGGCGCGGTAGCGGGCGAGCCAGCGGCGAGCGGTGCGGAGCGAGATGCCGGCGTCGGTCGCGGCTTGGTCCAGCGGCACCGCATCATGGAGGTGCCGACGGAGCACAGCCATCCGTGGCGCGACTTCGGCACTTCCCGATTCCGACTTACGATCATCGGTCATGGTGATCTGCCCCGTCCGAAAGAGGATCGCTCAACGGACACAAAATTTGGCCCGATCGCCAATCAATAGATGTAAACGCTCGCGCTAAATGGCGGCGTTCTGATCGCGCTATTTGTCAGTTGCCG
>NZ_LSIA01000195.1:0-3032 GCF_001556015.1 Novosphingobium sp. CCH12-A3
CAAATCCGCTAAAACCCACGCATTCCCAAAGGCTTCAGAGTTTTTCACGGGCGACAAGCTGGATCGGTGAAACATCGAATGGCAGGACTGCAACCTTGCCCACATCCTCGATATCGAGCCCGTGGCGCAGGATCAGTGTCTGGCAGTAGGGGCACGTCGCATAGGGAAGGGACGGGCCTCGCACCGGCACCTGCGCTCCGCACGAAGGGCAATTCATCACGTCCCGCTTCCCCCCAATGCGAACGCGCAATCAGCGGATTCGCGCGAGCAGCTCGGCCTTCTTGGCATCGAACTCCTGCTGGCTCAATGCGCCCAGCGTTACCAGCCTGTGGAGTTTCTCGATCATTGCGAGGGGATCTTCTTGGGTGACAGCGGGAGCTGTTGCGGGGATCGTTGCCTGGCCAAGTCCCTGGGCCATCGCGCCGCCCAATGCCGTTGCAGCAGCAACCCCGGCGCCGATACCGGCCACCCCGCCGCCATCCTGGTTTGCAGCATCCTCGATTGCTTCTGCCGCCTGGAAACGAGTGTAATTTCCGAGATCGCCAAGCACTCGCATCGAACTGGCCTTATCCAGATGGGCCTGGACTTCATCGGGCAGCGACACGCTTTCGACGTAGAACGAAAGGCAGGTCAGTCCCCACTGCGCAAAGGCCTTGTCGACCTCGAGCTTGATCCGGTCGGAAAGCGCCTGCTGGTTTGCCGCCAGATCGAGGAAGGCAATGCCACTGCCGCCAAGGGCAGTGGCTATCGCGGTCTGGATCGCGGCACGCAATTGCGGTTCGAGCGAGGGCACCGAGATGCCGGCCAGCGTCCCCATCACCCGCGAGACGAATGGCGCGACTTCGCTTACGCGAAAGGAATATGAGCCGAATGCACGCAGGCGCAGCGCGCCGAATTCAGCATCGCGCACTGTAACTGGCTGGGCAGTTCCCCACTTCAGGCCATGCTGCTCCTTCAGCGAGAGGAACACCACGTCCGACTTGAATGGCGATTTGAAAGCCTTGTCCCAGTTCATCAGGTTGGACAACAGGGGCAGGTTGGCGGTTTCGAGCGTATGCAGGCCCGGTCCAAAGTAATCTGCGATGCGGCCTTCATTGACAAAGGCCGCGATCTGTCCTTCGCGCACCGTCAACTGGGCGCCGTGCTGGATTTCGCGATCGGCAAAGGGCACGCGCCAAGCCAGTTCGCCGGGCTGCTCCAGCCACTCGATGACATCGACAAACTGCTTGCGAATAAAATCAAACATCACGGATGCCTTCCCGAAAGCCGCGCACTGCTTGCTGCAGCCTAACTTTTCGGAGCGGCCAGGCAAGAGAGCGCGTCGACCCGGACTTCGTCGGGACCGCAAAGTCCCCGTGGCGGATGAACAATTCCTTGCGTTGATGGAGGGGTCTACTCTTCCTCACTGTCAAACGCCGCGCGGGAAGCGCGGATGAGGTCTTGGTGGGCGTTGATCCAGTTGATCAAGCCGCGCGTCTGAACGTGCAAGGACTCCCCCAGATGGGTGAGGTTGTAGCTTACCTTCGGTGGCACATCGCCGCTGATCCTGCGCGTGACAAAGCCATCCCGTTCCAATGTGCGGAGCTTCATGGTGAGGATGCGCTGGGAAATGGCGCGTTCGGCTGAGAGCCTGGCAAGCAGGCGCCGCAGTTCGGCGTGGCGAAGCTCTCCGGTAGCAAGCACCAGAAGTATCAGAGTCGACCACCGGTCACCGAGGAGCGCCATGATTTCGCGCACGGGGGCATCGCGACTTGTCCCGTGGCGCTCCATTTCGTCAGCCAGAGAGGCAAGCGCAGGCCGTTCGAATGTCCCGCTAATGTCGTGCGCCATGCTTATCTTCGGCACAAAGGAGTGCCGCCCCCCCGCCCTGATCTTCCGCACCTTATGCCGCAGTTCGAGAAGATCAATAAGCGGGAAGTGGTCGGTCAGGGCGGAACTGACTGCAACTCGGGAACAAACAACCGAGGAAGATGATCATGCGGCCGAGCGGCGTCAGATCACGTTCTCGACATGCACGACGCAAGGCGGGGCCGTGAAAAATGGACCAGCCAAGGCTCGCCATTCCTGGAAGCCCTGGCTTTCCCGGAAGTCGACCATGTGGGCTTCCACGCTGGTCCAGCCGACGACCAGGCGATAGGTTCCCGGTTCCTCGATCACCCTCTGCAACGCGAACGATACAAATCCCCTCGCCTGTTCGAAATGTGGACGGGCCTGTGCCACCGCGGCTTCGAATTCGTCCATGCGGGCGGGATCAATGGTGAGCGCGGCGATTTCGTAAATCATCGATGGACTTTCAAAGCTTCGGATTGTCGGCGCTCCAGCGCACGGTCAGATCGATTCCGCTGCCGATGGGCAGCAACACGGATTGCAGATCGGGCTTGCAGCGGACTGCGTTACGATACTGGCGAACACTAGGACGATCGAATTCGGGTTCGATCATGTTGTCGGAAACAATAACGCCTTCGTCGCTCAGTTTAGGATAGAATGCCTCGAAGCAAGGCAAATAGAGCTCTTTCCAGATGTCGAGAAGCACAAAGTCCCAAAGCCCTTCATCGGCTTGAAGACAATCCAGAGCGTCACCGCACCGAAATTCGACGAAGTGATCCAGTCCTGCCTCTGCCAGTTGTTCGCGGGCGTAAGTCTGTTTGTAGTCGGCCAATTCGCAGGTCACGACAAGCGCACCGATCTGCGCTGCGGCATCTGCAAGGAACAGCGTCGAATATCCGTAGCTGGTGCCGAGTTCGAGTATGCGTGCCGGGCGGCGTGCGAGGATTAGCGAATGCATGAAACGTCCGGCATCCTCGCCTACTGGTAGCAGGAATTCGTCACGGACGGCAAACCCGGCGAGGCCGAGCGTCTTCATGCGATCCCCATCGTTTCTTGCGCGGTCGCGGTAGCGGTCGAACACGCGAGCCACGCGGGGATCGGCGAAGATCATGCGCATTCTCCTTTGCAACCGGGGCGTTCGTCAGATCCAGTCTACACCATTTCGTTGAATGTTTGGGCGCACCAGTCTGCGATGTAGTCGCGCA
>NZ_LSIA01000196.1:0-254 GCF_001556015.1 Novosphingobium sp. CCH12-A3
CGGCTATCTGGGCGAGCTTGGCGTAGGATTCCGCCCCCTCCCGCAAACGCCCCCAATGCTGGCCGCTCGATCGCGTTCTGGGACAGCCCCACGACCTGTTCTACCCGCCTGACGAGATTGCGGCGCGTCGTCCAGGCGCAGACCTGGCGGCCGCCCTTCACGAGGGCACGCTGGAGCGCGAAGCGTGGCGGGTCTGCGAGAACGGCGCGGAATATCTCGCGCGCCTGACGATCAGCGCCCTGTTCGAAGGCGAC
>NZ_LSIA01000197.1:0-1469 GCF_001556015.1 Novosphingobium sp. CCH12-A3
GAAATTGGAGATACCCCAATGATCCAGCGATACCGTGTGCTCGGCCGCAGCGTGGTCGAAGGCGATGAACTTCAGCACGTGCTGCGCGAAGCCTACGAGCGCAAAAGCCCGGTCCATTGCGAATGCCGCAAGGGAAGCGAACTCCCCCTCTACATTTCGCACCGGCAGAATGGCTACGTGCTCGCGCGCTGGCCGGGCTCGGGCGCGCGCCATGCGACCGCCTGCGATCACTACGATGCGCCCGATTACCTCACCGGCATGGGCCAGGTACGTGGCAGCGCCGTGCGTGACGATGAGACAAGCGGCGAGACCAGCTTGAAGCTCGGCTTCCCGCTTTCGCGCGGGGCCGCCCGGCTCGCGCCCGCGGCGCTGACCAACGACAAGCCGACGGTGAAATCAACAGGTCAGAAGCTCTCGATGCGCGGGCTGCTGCACGTCCTCTGGGACCGTGCCGAACTCACCCACTGGCATCCGAAGATGGCGGGCAAGCGGACCTGGTTCGTGGTGCGCCGCGCGCTGCTCGAGGCGGCGGCCAGCTGCCGCGCCAAGCAGGAAGCCCTGCCCCACGTCCTATTCGTGCCCGAGAGCTTCAAAGTCGAGGAGAAAGAGGAAATCCGGGTCCGCCGCCGCGCGGCGCTTGCCCGGGTCTATGCCTCACGCGATGAAATGATGGTGGTGGTGGGCGAGATCAAGGAGATCGTGGCCGCGCACGGCGCGGAAAAGATCGTCCTGCGCCATGTCGGCGACATGCCGTTCGTGATGGACCAGGACATGGCGCGGCGCTTCCACAAGCGGTTCGCGGGCGAACTCGCGTTGTGGCAGGCGCAGGACAGTCCGAACGGCAAAAGCGGCCACCTGGTTCTTGCCGGCTCGTTCGCGCGGCGCCGCGAGGGCACCTTCGATCTCATCGAGGTCGCGCTCATGCCGGTGACGGCGGAATGGCTGCCCTATGAGACCAGCGACGAACGCTATCTCGTCGGAAAGGCAGTCGCGGAAAAGCGGCGGTTCGTGAAGGGCCTGCGGGTCAATCTCGATGCCGACACTCCGATCGCCAGCCTGGTGCTCAAGGACACCGGCGAGGAAGCGATCGCCATCCACATCCACGACCGCGACAATGAGGTCGCAGAGCCGCTGGAAGCGCTGCTCGCCGGGCAAGGCGTAGCGCACCTGCTGTGGAAGGAAGGCGAGCCGCTCCCGGCCCGCGTCAGCCGGGCGCCGCGGCGAAGCTGGGACGGGCAACAGGCGGCCTGAGCGGGCCCAGTCGCCTGTGCCGGGCAGCGGCTTCGTCGGCAGCAGATCGAGACGCCGGGGCGTGTCGTGGTCCGCCCGCAAAGCTTCGAGCCGCGCCGCGACTTCGCGCTCGTGCTGGGTGATCTCGATGCAATTGAGGCCGACGATGGTCCAGACCGGCAACTCGGGCCGCTCGGTCACGTGGACCGAGTAGGCGATGGGCAGCTTGTCGGGATAGA
>NZ_LSIA01000198.1:0-102061 GCF_001556015.1 Novosphingobium sp. CCH12-A3
TCGTCAAGCTAACCCACTGATACCACTCAACTTAGTTTCGGATCGGGCTCTTAGCAGTTGCAAGGCGTCCCGCCTCGCTAACCTAGAAAGCGAGGCAGCAAGGCGGGACCTGTAGCCTGTCAGAACTTAGCTTCCAGGCTTGCCCCCAAGGTGCGACGCCCTTCACGCGTCAACCAGTTCACGGCGCCGCCTGCATCTGCAAAGGGCAATCCGATCACTGATGCATGGAAGCGCTTGTCCAGCAGGTTGCGGGCGAACACGCCGAGGCGCCAATTCCCGTCCGGGTGACCGATGCCGGCATTGAGACCGATGGTCACGAATCTTGGCTGGGAAGCAATCGCGCTTGCCACGTCATATTGAACCCTGCTTCGATAGTACCCGTTTGCTGCCCAATCGAACTGCAGGCTATCGCTGATTGGCAGGGTGACATTTGCCCCCAACGTAGCGCTGTATTTCGGTGCTCCGGACAAGGGCTCGCCTTTCGCCTGGATCAGACTGGTTCCGTTCTGGGTGAAGCACGTGTAGCCGGCCCTGACGACACTTGGGCAGGCCGTGACGTAATCGGTAAACTTGGTGTCCGAATAAGTGAAGCCTCCATTCAGGCTGAACTCGGGGCTGACGCGCCAAGCTGCATCCACTTCAAAGCCATTCGCGCGGAAACCACCGGCGTTCTCCGTCAGGAACTCGGTTCCGTTGAAGACCGAGGTTTGGAGGTTCTTGTATTGATCGAAGAACATGTTGGCATTGAAGGTGACTGTCCGATTGAACAGCTGGCTCTTGAGCCCAACTGTCACGTCGCGGACCGTCTGGGGATTGACGCTGGACTTTGCACCCGTGAGCCCGGAGAACGTCACGGTTGGTCCCAGGTAACCACGGGCAACGGTCGCGAACACCATGACATCAGGCGCCAGCTTGTATTCGGCACCGACTCGCCCTGACCATCCTGTCTTCGACACGCTGCCCGTTTGCAGTGCACGGGGTGCATAGGGGACAACGAATCCTGGCGGCGTTGTCGAGAAATCGACCGTTGCGGGTGCGACGGCCGGGTCGACGATCGAGAACGACGACGATTTGACCTTGTCATTCTGGACGCGGAAACCGCCGAGAAGGGCGAACTGCTCGCTCACGTGGAACTTGCCGTCAATAAATCCGGCGTAAGAATCAGACTTTGTCTGGGTGTTACTCTGCCCTGCCGAGATATTGATGATCGGTGTGGCACTCAGCGTCGGTCCAAGAGCAATCGGTGTGAACGGGAAGGCCGGGCGCAATTGGGCGCGATTGAAGTCGTTAGCGTCGCCTACCTTGCGAACCGATGCGTAGAAGCCACCGGTAAACTCGAGCTGCGAGCCCTTGGGCGAGGACAGGCGCAGTTCCTGGCTGAAGAAAGTCTGATCGACACCGGTTGGCTGGGCCCTGAAGATCGGCAAGCTGCTGCCATCGATGGCAAATGCCTGCGGACCTTCGTTGAGACCACGGTAGGCGGTGACGGACGTAAGGTTATAGCCGCTCCCCAGCTCCTTGTTGATTTCGATCGAGGCTCCGAAGTTCTGCTCCGAGCTGTACCCTGGATAGTCTTCAACCGATTTGCCGTTCTCGAAGCCCGGCGTGACGCCCAAGGTTGACAGATTGGCGAAGCGTAATGCCATCAGCGGATTAAAGCCGGTTCCCGGCTTGGCGCTGTTTGGCAGGGAGTTAAGCGTCCAGAGTTGCCCCGGCCCTGTACGATTGATTTTGGAATAGTCGCCGATCACGTAGACGCTGAGATCTTCGGACGGCTCCCAAAGCAGCTTGGCGCGCGCGCCATAGCTGCGTTCACCACCCCACATTTCATCGCGCAGGACGTTCTCGAGGAAGCCATCATTCCGACGGTAGAAGCCGAACACCGACATAGCGGCATTGCTCGACAATGGCAGGTTGACCGAGGCGTTGGCGTTGACCTCGTTCAATTCACCGTACGATGCGTACGCCTTGCCCGAGACCCTGTCGAACCGGGGCTTGGCCGTCGTGATGTTGATGACGCCGGAAGAAGCGTTCTTGCCGAACTGGGTACCCTGCGGGCCCTTGAGCACTTCCACCCGCTCGAGATCCCCCAGGCTGTTGAGCGGATTGCCGAAGGGGATCACGACGTTGTCGACGACGGTACCGACATTCTGTTCGGACGACGAGGCGAAACCGCCTGCCGAGCCAACGCCACGCAGACGGAAACCACTGTCGTTCGGGGAACTGCCAAACTGAAGGCCAGAAACCTGATACTGCAAGTCGGGCAGGCGCTGGAATCCTCCCTTGGCGATCTGTTCAGCTCCCAGTGCTGACACGGCCAACGGCACTTCCTGCAAGCGCTCTGCCCGTCGCGAGGCTGTCACGACGATGTCCCCAAAAACGTTGGCATTAGCATCGGTGCCGGCGCCTTCAGTTGTATCCTGGGCGTTCGCTGACCATGAATATGATGCAACCGCAGTCGACGCCGCCAGCGCCACCAATCTGTATTTATTCATCTTTATCTCCCTGAAACTGGATTATCGGAATATTCTCTCTCGATCATCGATGTGATGAAGAATAGATGTCTCTTGACTTCGAGTTCGATGCCTATTCGCAGAGGGCTTCATCGTGAATGACAAGTATTTCAGATGAAGACGTCTCGTGCTGCCAATTCGGCCCAACGTTGAGCTGTGGTCCAATCGGGGCCGAAACTATCGCTGCGCCAGAAGGACACCTCTCGTGTCGAAGTCGTGGACACGGCCTGAGACCTTCCCGTCGAGCGATCGTCTTTTCCGGCACATCGCTGCGGTTCTCCCACCTGACCCAGTCAAGGCGCCGAGATGCCGAAAGTTATCCCTCAAAAAAAGAAATGATTCCCTATGCGGGTATAGATCTGGGCTATGCTGGCGCGGCAGGAGACGCCTTGCCAAGGTTCATCCAACGAATGTCAGCAGGCGATGATCCGACATCCGAAAAAGTCAGGACCTCATCAAAAAGGACCGGAGGGTGTCTCAAGATCAACGTTGCCCGCCGAAGTCAGCACGATGAGGCGAATGTCCGGCGAAACCGTTTTCAGACAGTACGAAGTTGCCAGAGCGGTCCTTGCCGAGAGGCTGGAGATCACTGCCGTTTGGCGCCGAACCAATTATTCTGGCTGAAAACCTTGCCACCAGAAACGCGGTCCTGAACAGCGGAACGTAGACCGTCCGCTGGGGGCGGCACTTTGCGTTTGCTGCCGCGTTTTGGCTGTGATGCTCAGATCGATCCTCGTTGCCGCCTCCGCTTTGCTCCTCACCTGCGCAAGCGCGCTGATCCACCCCGCGTCCGACGAACGGGCGATGTATGGGTTCGAGGGGCCGATCGAGCAGAACTGGTTGCCGCGCGAGGTGGCGGGGTGGCCCGCGCCGTTTCTGGCGGACAGCACGGCCACTTCCGTGCCGCACCAGATCGGGCCGGAGGATGACTTCCGGCCCGGTCCGTTCCTTGCGGATCTTGGCTTCTGGGCGCTGGTGGTGCTGGGCGTGATGCGGGTCTGGCGCCTTTTGCGGCGGCGAGCCTAGCGGTCGAGCGCCGCTTCGGCCCAGTCGACCGCCACATTTTGCATCTCCGGGCGGTTTCCTTCGGCGACCAGTTCCACGATCTTCGCGCCCTTGACCGGCACGGCAATGGCGGCAGGCGCGTCGCCGGGCTTCATCCACCCGGTCTGCTTCAGCAGCTTGCCATCGGCGTGGACCGAGAAGCGGACGCGAGCGGTGGGGTCGGCGACGGAGTCGTCTATCCCGGCGAGGGTGGTGAAGGTCGAGAAGCCGGTGTTGCGGACTTCGAGGCGAGAGTTGGCGAGGGTGCCGATGGCGCTGTGATAGGTCTTGCCCGCGATCTTCGGAGTCTGGGCGAAGGGGGTCGCATCTGCCCGCGCACCGCCCCAACCGCCATAAACGGGATGTTCGCCATCGGCCTTGGTCGAGCGCCAGGGCAGAAGGCCGCGATAGACCATCGGGTCGGCCATGGGATGCACGATACCGTCGACCGCCGGGTTCACGTTGCCGGGTTGCTCGGACAGGTAAAGGCCTTGCGCGTGCTCGCGCGTGCCGCGGGCCTTGAACAGCAGGGTCTGGTGGCGTTCGAGATGGACCGGCATTTCATTGGTGAAGGATTTCGTGTCGCCGTCCCACAGGTCAGTCAGGGTGATCGGTTGATCGGCGCGGTATTTGAGGTGCGACGCGATGAGCTTCACGTCGATCGGGCTGCCGGTGCGGTTGAACAGGGCGACAGCCTTGGTGCCGTCGGCCAGCGTCTTGGTGAAGATCTGAACGCTGTCGCCATCATAGGCCAGCACGGCCTGATGCGCGGCCGCGTCCTGATTGAGCGCGATGACCTGCGCATTGCCGAGCACGCCCATCATCGCTGGCGAGGCCTTGCGTAGATCGAAGCCGATGATCAGAGGTGCGTTGAGCATCGCCCACAGCGACATGTGCGAACGCGCCTCGGTGAGGTGCGCATCGTCGAACTCGCCGCTGCCGATGAACAGCATGTCGGGATCGTTCCAGCTGTTGGGCTTGGCGTAAAGTTCACGCCGGGAGGCGGAATCGAGATTGTGCAGCATCCGCTCCCAATTGGGGGAGATGTCCTCGCTGGTCCGCGAAAGGTTGCCGAGGGTACGCGCCCATGAGCGGACGTCGGCCGAACCCCACAGGCAGATCGACAGGACGAAATTGTTGCCAGGCTTGTTGCGCGACAGCGCCTGGCCCACCTGATCGAACAGGCCCTTCACTGCGGGGATATTAGTGCGCGGGATGGTGTCGTAGTCGATCAGCGGATCCAGCGCGCGCAGCCGGCCGGATTTGACCTGCGGGCTGTCAGCGGCGAGCGCGCGGATGCCGCAGCCGTCGACCTTGATATAGTCAAAGTTCCATTCGCCGAAATAGAGCGCGATGTCCTGATCGATGTGGCCGTAGAGGCCGATCTCGCGTTCGGCCATGGTGCCCGCGGGCTGGCCGGGGCCGGTGGGATCGCCGTAGATCTGGCCGCAGCTGTTTCGGCCGATCTCGCTGTAGATGCCGGCTTTCAGGCCCATGGCGTGAAGCCGGTCGGTGAAAGGGCGGAAGCTGGTGTTGCCATCAGCCGTTCGGGCCGAGGGGAAGTTGTCGGTGCGGATCAGCACACGGCCATCAGCCTGCCGCCGCTTCGCCCACCATCCATCGTCGATGTTGACGTAGCGGTAGCCCTTGGCGGCGAGCCCGGAATCAACGATCAGTTGCGCCGAGGCGATGACCTTTTCCTCGTCGATGTCGGTGCCGAAGGCGTTCCAGCTGTTCCAGCCCATCGGCGGCAGCGGGGCGGAGCCACGCGTCGTTACGCTCCAGGTGCCACGGGCCTCGAGCGGCTTGTCGGCGGCGTTGGCCGAGGATGCGAGGGTGGTTGCTGCGAGCAGGGCGGCGACAGCGAGGCGCTTCACTTCGTTGCTCCAAACGCGAGGTGCTGGCTGAAGAACGGCACGACCTGATCCTGGAAGCGGAAGGCGACGCGATTGGTGTGATCGCCTTCGTACAGCGTGAAGCTGTTGGCGATGCCGTAGGTTTCGAGCACCTTGTGCAGGGTTTCGGTATCGGTCTTGAGGCCGTCCTTGTCCCCCACGTCCATGGCAATCGCAGCGTAGCGGCGCATGTTCGGGATGTACTGGTCCACAAAGGAGAGCGGGGCGTTGGCGGCCCATTTCGCCATGACGTCATCGCGGGTCTTGCCGTCGGCGGTCAACGGCAGGTCGAGATAGAGCGGCGGGTTCTTCGGGTTGGGTGACCAGGCGGCGGCAGCCGCCAGGGTGCCGCGCTGTGCCCATTGCAGGCTGGCCGAGTCGGCCGGGCTCTTCATCGCGGCATAGGCCTTCATTGCCTCGGGCGTGACGCCAAACAGGCCGCGCGCGGAGAGGCAGCACGGGCTCATCAGGTAGAGCGCGCCGAACACGTCGGCATGCTTCATGCCGATGCGCGTGGCGCCGTAACCGCCCATCGAATGGCCGACGAGACCGCGGCTTTCGCGCGTGGGCAGGGTGCGAAAGTGGCTGTCGATGTAGGTCACAAGATCGCGGGCGATGAAGGTCTCGAAATCGCCGGTGGTGACAGACGAGGAATACATCGAGCCGTTGTGCACGGTCTTGCTGTCGGGGAAGACGTAGATCATCTCGCGCGCACCTTGGGCCATGCCGCCTTCGATCACCTGCGGCACGTGGATCTCGCCCATCCATTGCTGCGCGCCGATGGAGTAGCCATGGAGCGCATAGACCACCGGATAGCGGCCTTTCGGGTTCTTCGCGTAGCTGGGCGGCAGGACGACGAAGACGTCACGATCGGCGCTATCGCCTTCAAGCGCGCCTTCGAGGGCCGTGGCGTGAACAGAGATCTTCTGGACCGTGGTCTTGGGTGCGCCAGCAATGGCAGCGGGGGCAGGCGTCTGCACTTGCGCGAATGCGCTTGAAGGTAGCGCTCCCATCGTGAGGGCTGAGAGGGCCAGCATAGGCAAAAGGCGCATTGGTCAATCTCCCGAGGTTGGTTCTGGTTGTTGTCAGCTGCCGCGCAGTGCGCGGAGGAGCATGGCGCGGATCTGGCCGTAATTGGCCTTGAGATTGCCGAGGACGCCGCGCTGGTCTTCGGGCAAATGGGCAAGGGGGTGGCCTTCGGTGCGGAAGACGTAGTGATCAAAGAAGGCGCGGAAGGCCATGCGCTCTGCCTCTGGGCGTTCGGCTATGGCGATCATGGCATGGAGCATCGACAGCGAGGGCGCGTCAGGCCCGGTGGCAGTGGCGTCCCACCAGTAGTTGAGCATGACGTTGATTGGGGCCTTGGCTTCAACCTGGTGCCACCACAACTTGGGCAGGAAGAGGGCATCGCCCGGCTGCAGGGTAACGGCGATGGCACGGGCGCGGGCCTTTTCGAAGCGGGGGAAGCGCGCTGGGTCCGGATTGCCGGCGGCGAGGCTCGCGGGTTGGCCGGCCATCGTATTGTCGATCGGACCAACGTAGAGATCGCCAATGGCATCAGGCGGGTAGAGCGTGAACGTGCGCTCTCCGGCGATCACGCAGGCCAGATTTTCATAAGCATCGTAGTGAGCCGCAGCGGTGGACGGATTGCCGATCCACAGGCGTGGTTCGACAGATCGGGGCACGATGGCAATATGATTGGCCTCGGCAAAGCCGGGAAGATAGGCGGGCGCGACAAGCGAACCGACATAGGTCGTCGGCGCCGAGGGATCGGCCGCGTGGGCCAGCATCGCGTGGAAGGCATCGCTGAGCGCCATTTCGCTGCGCGTGAAGTTGAAGCCGAAAAGATCGTCCGAATAGAAATAGCGGCCCGCGTTGACCGGATCGCTCTGGAAGACTTGTGGTCGGCGATCGTTCGCAAATCCAAGCATATAGTCGAGCACTGCGCCTGGCTCTGCGCTTGCGGCCCGTGTCGCTGGCAAAGCCGCGCCGAGGCCCCTGATGACCGCGGGCCGACCCGTTTCAATAACTTGAACGCGAAACGCCTCCGCGCTGACCAGCGCGGTGTGGTCTTTCGAGATTTCTGTCAGTTCTGGCCGGGCCTGTCCGGTCATGTCATGCCCAGCCGCTGGCAGGCATGGCGAGACGTTCATTCCGCCTGCGGGCAAGCTGGCCGATCTGGCGCAGCGACGCGCGGATCGCCAATGCAGCAGCCAGGGAGCTGTCTCTAAATAGTCTGATGATTCTAGTATCATCGAGATCTGCAAGCGCATCGCCGCTGACCGTGTAGAGGCCATTCAGGGCGACGGTCTGGCCATCGTCGAACTTCAGGGAGATGTCCACCGGTTCGACAAGCCGCGCCTCGACGATATCGGCGATGAATTTTTCCGTCCTTGCCGCATTGCCCATCAAGGTGCCGATGGCGCGCTGGACGAGACGCATCTCGTCGGTCGGGCCGCCCATGGCATCGAACAGGGGAATTGTGCCTCCGGGCGCGAAGCGGGGATGAGCAAGATCGACGGCAATGTTCTCGTCAGAGGCAAAAAATCCCTGCCGTTGCAGGTCGAGCGGAAGAAACGCAGCGTTTCCAGTGCCTGCACCCTCCACGAGGACTTCGTCGGGCGAGAATCCGAACAACGCGACGATGGCGAATCGCCCTGTTTCGGGGGACTTGGCCAGCATGACCGGACAGCAGGATGCGGCCGCTTCGACTTCGGGCAGCGAGATCTGCACCATGTGCGGATGCGCGCCAGCAAGAGGGTGCATGGCCAGGTTGCGATGGACCTCGCTGTTCAGGATCTCGAGTTGCTCAGCCATTCGTCCTCTCCCGTCTTTCCCTGTTTTTCAGGCAGCTTATTGCGGTTATGCCCGATACTTCATGTGCGCGCTAACATGGCTGATCTAACGCCATCCGCGGCCTTGTTGCAACACTATCCAACCATGGCGTCATTGCGCAGACAATTTGGTATTGATAGCGCTACCTAGATCAGTTACACCCGTCTCGCAAGGTGACGCTGACAGAGCGCCTGCAGGGTTGAGAGGCTGAAGGGAAACCGCAGTTCGTCTGCGTGATGCTTCTCCGATTGCGCGTGCTTCGTCATGGCTGCCGGTCCTGTCGTGTGGGGCAGCCGGATGCAGATCACCTTCCCGGGCGGGGGGGCCGTCAGAATAGCAGTGGAGAGGGTATGAGGACGTCCATCAATTCACGCTTCCTTATCGGAAGTGCAGCAGGCGCAATCGCGCTTGCCATGGCGATGCCGGTTGCGGCGCAGGAAGCGCAAAGCTCGGTCATGAACGACGAACCGAGCAACGCTGAAATCATCGTCACCGGCATTCGTGGCTCGCTCCAGCGCAACATGGAGATCAAGCGCACGGCTTCGGGCGTGGTGGATGCGATTTCGGCCGAAGACATCGGCAAGTTCCCCGATGCCAACGTGGCTGACGCACTGCAGCGCTTGCCCGGCATCTCGATCCAGCGTTCTGGCGCCCGCGGTGAAGCCAATGGCGTGACCGTGCGCGGCTTTGGCGGTGACTTCAACGACACGCAGTTCGATGGCCGTCGCCTTTCGACCGCTTCGGGCAGCCGTGCGGTTGACTTCACGACGATCGGCTCGGACTTCGTCTCGAACATCTCGGTCTACAAGACTCCCGACGTCGAACTGGGTGCCAGCGCCATCGGTGCGACGATCAATGTTGCCCTGCCCAAGCCCTTCGACAGCGCAGACAGCAAGTTTGCGGTCAAGGCTTCCGGGGCCGTTCAGGACCGCAGCGGCAAGGTCACGCCTTCGGGCGCGGCCCTCGCGAGCACGCGTTTTGCCGACGACACCATGGGCATTCTGGCCTATGCCGCCTATCGCCGCGTCGATACCGAGGCCAACCAGGTCTTCATCCCGGGGTGGATCGGCAACTACTTCTACCAGTGCCAGGCGCAGGCCGCCTGCCAGACCAACGACTTCACGCCTGCCAAGAAGAACGTGCTGGGCTGGTTCCCGCAGCAGGTTGGCGCCAACCAGATTACCACAAAGGACGAGCGCATCGACGGCCGTCTTGCCTATCAGTGGCAGGCCGGTGACGATGTGCTGCTGACGCTGGACGGCAACTTCACCCGCCAGACGCTGAACACTGCGACCTATGGCTACGGCGCATGGTTCAACGGTGACGACTTGCGCAATGTGAAGCAGGACAGCAACGGCACGGTGGTTGATTTCAACCAGTTCGGCACGCCGATGGACTTCAACGCCAGCCTGGCGCGGACGATCAACCAGACCTACATGTTCGGCGGCAACCTGAAGTGGGATGCGACCGACGAGCTGAGCTTCGACTTCGACGCATCGCTCTCGCGCTCAGTCCTCAATCCCGGCCGCAACGGCTACCAGAACGCGATGGACATCGGTTACGGCGGCACCAACGTCGATCCGAACGGGTCGTTCCTGTCGACCGGCTGTACCTATCCGGCAGGTGCTGGCCCGACCACCGCGCCGACCTCCTGTACCAATTACTCGACTATCCTCGGCGCAAATACCGGAGTGACGATCGGCGGGCCGAGCAACAATTATCTGCCCAGCATCCACGACGTGGGGCCGGGTGGCGACGTTTCGCGCTTTACCGACAAGTCGCTGATCGGCAGCCACGTGATCGCGGGCTTCCCCAACTACTTCACCAACCTCGTCAAGCAGGTGAAGATCGGCGGCAAGTGGGACGGCGACAACCTGAAGGTCCACTTCGGCGGCAGCTATCAGGAGAACAAGTATCACCAGGAAGGCGAAAGCCCGTTCGTGAACGGCACGTTCTTCCGCTACGGTGGTTACGGCGCTCCGTCTGGCCGCACCGGCGCCGTCGCACCGCTGCCGGACAGCGTCTATCAGGGCATCATCAGCACCAACAACTTCATCCCTGGCTACCAGGGCAACCTAGCTCCTGCGATCATCAAGTACGATCCGGTGGCGGTGTACCGGGTGCTCGAGGCGACCGGACGCGGCACCACTGCGCCTGCGTTCAACCCGGACAGCGTGCTGAACGTCAAGGAGCAGACGTTTGCGGCCTATCTGCGCATCAACTTCGAGAGCGAGATCGGGGACATGCCGTTCAAGGTCAGCGCGGGCGTGCGTGACGAGTATACCAAACTGACTTCGGGCGCGATCGGACGCAACCCGGTGAACCTGATTACCGTGCCGACCGACCCAACGCTGATCCAGGTAGGTAGCTACACGCCGCAGCAGCTGATCGAGCGCAGCATTTCCTACAACTACGTCCTGCCGAGCCTGGACGTGAAGCTGGAGGTCAAGCCGAACCTGATCCTGCGCTTCGACGCTTCGCGCACGCTGACGCGCCCTGCTCTGGGCGATCTGCGTCCGACGATCAACCTCGGCACGCTGCGCAAGGGCAGCCTTGCGGCGTCGGGCGGCAACGCCGGCCTCAAGCCCTACCTTGCCGACAACCTCGATCTCGGTGTCGAGTGGTACTACGGTTCCAACTCGTACTTCGCGGTCAACGGCTTCATGAAGTTCATCTCGAACTTCATCGTCGGCGGCGTCAGCACCCAGACGATCAACGGTGTGGTCGATCCGTTCACGAACCAGCCCGCGCAGTTCCAGGTGAACAGCAAGGTCAACGGTCCGGACGGCGTGGTGCGCGGCGTCGAAATCGCCTGGCAGCAGGTCTTCGGCGATAGCGGTTTCGGGTTCAACGCCAATGCCACGCTGGTCAATACCAACCGAACCTTCAACACGGCGGACATCTCGGGTTCGGCCTTTGCCATCACCGGCCTTGCCAACTCCGCGAACCTCGTGGCGTTCTATGACAAGAACGGTCTGGAAGTGCGCGTTGCCGGTAACTGGCGCGACAAGTACCTGCTTGGCCTTGGCCAGCAGCAGGGCGGCACCTTCGGTGCGGAACCGGTCAACGTGAACCGTCAGTTCCAGATCGATGCCAGCGCAAGCTACCAGGTGACCAAGGAGCTGTCGGTCTTTGTCGAGGGCACCAACCTCAACAACTCGAACTACAGCACCTATGGTCGCTTTTCGAACATGTCGCTCGACACGTTCAACTACGGTCGCCGCTTTGTCTTCGGCGCACGTTTCAACTACTGACAAGACGTGATGGTGGTGCCGGCGCTTCGTGCCCCGGCACTGCTGCAAAAGCAGGACGGAGAGGTGCGCGGATGGTTCGTGCAGTGCGCGATGTCGTGATTATCGGTGGCGGAACGGCCGGGTGGCTGACCGCAGCGATCATTGCCGCAAAGCACAAGGCCCGGATCGGACACGACTTCTCCGTCACCTTGGTGGAAAGCCCCAACGTGCCGATCATCGGCGTGGGCGAGGGGACCTGGCCTACGCTGCGCTCGACGCTCAAGAGCGTGGGCATTTCCGAAACCGATTTTTTCCGCGAATGCGATGCCGCCTTCAAGCAAGGCGCGCTGTTTGCGAAGTGGACCACCGGCGCCGAGGACGACGCCTATTATCATCCATTGGTCCTGCCGCAGCGCTTCGGGCAGCTGAACCTTGCGCCGCATTGGCTGGCGGGCACGCTGAACGAGGGTGGCGACAACGGCGAGACCTTCTGTGACGCGGTATGTCCGCAAGGGCGGCTCTGCGACGAGAACCTGGCGCCCAAGTCGATGGTCAATGCCGAGTACGAGGGGCAGGCGAATTACGCCTACCATCTCGATGCCGGCAAGTTCGCCCCGTTCATGCAGCGCCACTGCACCAAAAAGCTGGGCGTGCGCCACGTGCTGGCAGACATGCGCCAAGTGCTTCAGGACGAAAGCGGCGACATTCGCGCGATCGCGACCGAGCAGGCAGGCGAAATCAGCGGCGATCTGTTCATCGACTGCACCGGCACGCGCAGCCTGCTGCTCGGGCAGACGCTCGGCGTCGGCTTCAAGGACTGCAACGACGTGCTCTTCTGCGACACCGCGCTCGCCATGCAGGTGCCATACCCCGCCCCTGATGCGCCGGTGGCAACGCACACGATCTCGACCGCGCAATCGGCGGGGTGGATCTGGGACATCGGTTTGCCGACGCGACGGGGTGTTGGGCACGTCTATTCAAGCCGCCATATCAGCCGCGAGGATGCCGAGGCGGAACTGCGCGCTTATGTGGGCCCGGCGGCGGAAGGTCTTGCGGTGCGCAAGATCGATATCCGTTCGGGCCACCGCGAACTGTTCTGGAAGAACAATTGCGTTGCCGTGGGGCTGGCGGCAGGGTTCCTCGAGCCACTGGAAGCCTCCGCCATCGTGCTGATCGAGCTTTCGGCCAAGATGATCGCAGACCAGATGCCCCCGGTGCGCGAGGTTATGGACGTGGTGGCGCGGCGCTACAACGAGAAGACGCTGTACCGCTGGGGCCGGATCATCGACTTTCTCAAGCTGCATTACGTCTTGAGCCAGCGACGCGATACGACGTTCTGGCGGGACAACATGGACCCGGCCTCCATTCCCGAGAGGCTGCAGGAGCTGATGGCGCTGTGGCAGTATCAGGGGCCCTACATGCACGAGGAGTTTGACCGGGTGGACGAGGTGTTCCCTTCGGCATCCTATCAGTACGTGCTCTATGGAATGGGTTTCCGAACCGAGGTCTCCGCGCGGACGCTCGAACCGGAAGTGCGTGAGGCGCGGCGGGCGCGGGCAGAGAATGCCGACGTCACTGCGCGAATGCTGAGTGGACTGCCCAAGCATCGCGACCTGATCGACCGCATCGTGAAATACGGATTGCAGCCAGTCTGATCCGCAACGACCAGCCCTGCCGGGTCGCATCGGCACGGGATACTTGAGAGGAAAATCGTGATCGCCAGTTCATTGCCAACGCGCGGCCTCGCGCGACTGCTGCTTGGGTCCGTCAGCGTGGTAACGCTAACTATGTCCACCGCCAACGCGCAGGAGGTTGATCCGCGGGCCGAGGCGGACCGGCTGGCTTCAGCGCTGGTGGCGAAGATGACCACCGACGAGAAGGTGGAGCAATTGCTGAATGTCGCGCCGGCTATCCCGCGCCTTGGCGTGCCGGCCTACAACTGGTGGACCGAGAGCCTGCATGGCGCGGGCGGTGCCGTCCCGACCACGAACTTCCCGCAATCCATCGGGCTTGCTGCCACGTTCGACCCGCCATTGATCCATGACGTGGCACGGGTGATCAGCACCGAACTGCAGGGCCTGCACACGCTGGCTCGGCAGACCGGGCATCTCGGCAAGATCGGCACCGGGCTCGACACCTGGGCGCCCAACATCAACATCTTCCGCGATCCGCGCTGGGGCCGTGGGCAGGAGACCTATGGCGAGGACCCGTACCTGACGGCGCAACTGGGCGTCGCTTACGTGAAGGGCATCCAGGGGCCGAACCCGGATCTGCCCGACGTGATCGCCAGCCCCAAGCACTTTGCGGTGCATTCAGGGCCCGAACCGACCCGGCATACCGACAACATCATGGTTTCGCGCCACGATCTGGAAGACACCTATCTGCCCGCGTTCCGCGCCGCGATCGTCGAGGGCAAGGCCGGATCGATCATGTGCGCCTACAACCGCGTTGACGGGCAGCCGGCCTGCGCGAGCGACCTCTTGCTAAAGGACAGGCTGCGCGGGGCGTGGGGCTTCAAAGGCTATGTCGTTTCGGACTGCGATGCGGTGGTCGATATCTATGATCGCCACAAGTATGCGCCCGATGCTGCCTCGGGCGTGGCGATAGGCCTGCTGGCGGGCGTCGACAACGAATGCCACACCGGCACCATCGGTGAGGCCAAGGGGCTGGCCGACCGCTACAAGGCGGCACTGAAGGCGGGCTACCTGACCGAAGGCGACCTTGACCACGTTTTGGTGCGGCTGTTCTCGGCACGCTATCGCAATGGCGACCTGGGCGGGATGAGCGCGCGCAAGCCCAATGCCACGCCGGTGAGCGCAGTGGGCACGCAGGCAGGTTGGGACCTTTCGCTCAAGTCTGCCGAGAAGAGCCTGGTCCTGCTCAAGAACACGGGCGTGCTGCCGCTGAAGGCCGGCGCGCGGGTGGCAGTGATCGGACCCCTGGGCGATGCGACGCGGGTGCTGCGGGGCAATTACTCCTCCGCCAATTCCGCGCCGCCAATCTCGGTTGTCGAGGGCTTGCGCCGGGCGATGCCTGGAGCGCAGGTCAACTACGTGCCGTTCTCGCCGTCGATCGTCGACGGCGATCTGGTGACGGATGGCAACTTCCTGACGCCTGACGGAAAGCCGGGGCTGAAGGCAGTCTATTATAACGCGGTGGATCCCGACAAGCCGCGCGGCGAACGGACGTTCACCGCAAAGCCGGTGGTCACGCGGATCGAGACCAACCTGAAAAGCAGCGCGATGCAGCTGAAAGAGGTGAGCCCGGCGCACAAGGTGGTGTGGGACGGCTTCTTCGTGGCGCCGGAAAGCGGCCTGTACAAGATGGGCGTGACCGCGGTGAAGGGCGCAATCGAGATCGGCGGGAAGCCCGTGATCACCTCCGATCACTACTCGCTGTGGGGTGAGCCGCCAAAGTACGTCGAGGTCGAACTGAAGAAGGGCGAGCGCTATCCGCTGCACTTCGATATCGAAGGAGGCGGCGCGGCGGGGCCGGGCTTGTTCTGGAAGCGCATCAGCAAGGACCCCTGGGGCGATCTGGCGCGCGGCGCGGCCGAGGCCGATGTGCTGGTCGCCGTGGTCGGCCTGACGGCGGACCTTGAAGGCGAGGAAATGCCGCTCAAGATCGAGGGCTTCGACGGCGGTGACAAGACCAGTCTGGAACTGCCGATGGATCAGCGCGAACTGCTGATCCGGGCGCGCACGCTCGGCAAGCCGCTCGTCGTCGTGGCGATGAACGGCAGCCCGATCAACCTGTCATGGGCCAGGGACAATGCCGATGCACTGGTAGAGGCGTGGTATCCAGGTCAGGCCGGGGGGCTTGCCGTGGCCAATGTGCTGACAGGCAAGACCAATCCGTCCGGACGTCTGCCGCTGACGTTCTACAAGGACACGGCGGACCTGCCGGCATTCACCGATTATTCGATGAAGGGGCGGACTTATCGCTACTTCACCGGCAAGCCGGTTTATGGCTTTGGCTATGGCCTGAGCTACACGACATTCGGCTATGGCCCTGCGAAGGTCGATCCGGTTGGCGGCAGCACGGCCAATGGCATTCGCGTGACGACGCAGGTGACCAACACCGGCGCGCGCGAAGGCGAGGAAGTGGTGCAGGCCTACCTGCGCTTCCCCGATCAGCCCGGTGCCCCGCGCGTGGCGCTGCGCGGGATTCAGCGGGTTTCCCTGAAGCCGGGCGAGAGCAAGGCGGTGACGCTGGAGCTTTCGCCGCGTGACCTTTCCGCCGTGCGCCCGGATGGGGTGAGGCAGGTTTTTGCGGGGACTTATCGCCTCAACCTGGGCGGGGGCCAGCCCGACAGTGGACTGCCGGGGACCGAGACGACATTCAGCGTGGACCGCGTGGTCGATCTGCCGAAGTGAAGATCACGGCGCTTCGTCTTGTATCTCGGCAGGGTGAAGCGCCAGTCTCTGTTCGGTCAGGATCTGCCAGCCGGTGAGGAACAGGGCCCCGACCACCGGGCCGACAACGATGCCGGAAAGGCCTAGCAACTCGATCCCGCCCAGCGTTGTCACCAGAACCAGCCAATCGGGGATGCCGGTATCGCGGCCGACCAGCATCGGACGCAGGACGTTGTCGGCAAGGCCGATGACCATGACGCCCGATCCGATCACGACCGCGCCCTGCCAGATGGCACCGGTGGCGAAAAGGTAGATCGCGACCGGGCCCCAGACGATGGCCGGGCCGATCGCGGGTAGCAGTGCGGCAATGGCCATGAGCGCACCCCAGAGCAGTGAGGCGGGCAGACCGACTATTGCGAAAGTGATCGCACCAAGTGCGCCCTGTGCCAGGGCGACAAGCACCGACCCCTTGATCGTGGCGCGAACCACGGCGACGAACCGCTCGACGATCTGGGCGGCGATCGAATCCGCAAGAGGCAGGGCGCGGACAATCTGCGGACCCAGGACATATCCATCACGCAGCATGAAGAACGTGACGTAAAGGCCTACAGCAAAAGCAAGAAGGAAGGATGCTGCATTTGAGCCAAAGGCCAGTGCGCGCTGCGTGATTGCGCTGGCGCTGTTGCCGAGGGCTTCGGAAATACGGCTCTGCGCGGTCTCGAACGTACCAAAACCGGCATTGCCGAGCAGGTCCTGAAGCCGAACCGGAAGAGCGTCGTGTACTTGTTTGAAATAGGCGGAGAAATTCAGCTCACCGGTGCGCAGTTGCGCGAATACGCCGGAAGCTTGTTCCACCACCATCGTTCCGATCAGCATGGCAGGGATAATCACCGCGAAGGTGATGATCAGCAGCGTCATGGCAGCGGCGCGGCTGCGCCTTTCCGGCCACCGTTCGAGCAGGCGCTCGTTCAGCGAATGAAACATGATCGCGGCCAGCGCGGCCCACAGCATCGCGCCAAGAAAATGCGATACGACAAGCGTCAACCCGACGGTGACAAGTACCAGAAACAGGACGAATCCGCCCTTTTCGATCTTGCTACGCTCCAGCATCATTCCCCCATCCTGCGGCCGAACCCGCATGCACCCAAGTGCCAGCGCAACGCATGGGTTCGCAAGCGGTTTCAGCTTATCGCCAGGGTGGAGCCCTTCAGCGTGACAAGACGCCCGGCAGAGAGAGTCATGGTGCGGCGGATTTCGCCCAGGCGCACCTCGACCGTGCCACTTTCCATCGGTTGCAGCACGGCCCGAACGAGTTGTCCTTCCGTCCACGCAAGATCGACTGCCACCCCGCCTCGCGCAATCAGCCCCCGGGCACTGCCAGAAGGCCAGGCCCGGGGAAGCGCCGGAAGGAGATGAAGCGAACTGCCCCGGCTTTGCATCAGCATTTCGATTATTGCGGTGCTGCCGCCGAAGTTCCCGTCGATCTGGAAGGGCGGATGCGCGTCGAACATGTTGGGATAAGTGCGCGCGGGCGACAGCAGGCTGCGCAGGATCTTGTGCGCCCGCTCGCCATCCCGCAGCCGCGCCCACAGGGCGATCCGCCAGGCGGTGGCCCATCCGGTTGATTCATCACCGCGTCGGTCGAGGGAGACGCGCGCTGCCCTGGTCAGTTCTGGCGTGCCGTCCGGGTTGATCTGGTGGCCGGGATAGAGCGCATAGAGGTGCGAGACGTGGCGATGGTCCTGTTCGGGCGCAGCTTCGTCCCAGTCTTCGAGCCATTCCTGCAGCTGCCCGGCTTTGCCGATGCGGTCAGGCGCGAGGGCGGAGCGGGCGTGACGCAGCTGCTCGGCGAAATCGGCGTCGCGGTCCAGAACGGTGGCGGCAGCTGCGGTGCGATCGAACAGGTCTCGCAGGATCTGGCGGTCCATCGCTGGGCCGGCGCAGACCGAAGCGCCAAACGGGTGGCGGTTCTCGGGCGAGATCGAGGGGGAGGTGATCAGGCCCTGGGACGAGGGCTGCAGGGTCTCGAGAAAGAACTCTGCCGCGCCGCGCATGAGGGGGTAGATTGCGGCCAGCCATGCCCGGTCACGGCCATAGTCCCAGCGGTCCCACAGCGCGTTGCAGAGCCATGCGCCGCCCATCGGCCACATGCCCCATGCGGCACCATCGATCGGGCTGGAGGCGCGCCAGAGATCGGTGTTGTGGTAAGCAACCCAGCCCCTTGCCCCATAAATGGCGCGGGCGGTCTTCGCCCCGCTGACCGCAAGTTCGCGGACCATGCGCAGCAGCGGCTCGGCGCATTCGCCGAGGTTTGCAGGATCCGCCAGCCAGTAGTTCATCTGGGTGTTGATATTGATCGTGTACTTCGATCCCCACGGCGGCTTGGTGCTCTCGTTCCAGATGCCCTGCAGGTTCGCGGGCTGTGTGCCGGGGCGCGAGCAGCAGATCATCAGGTAGCGGGCATAGGCAAAATAGAGCGCGGCGAGGGCGGGTTCGTCGCTTTCGACATTGGCTTTGATGCGCTCGTCGGTAGGCAGGGGGCTGGCCGGGCCGAGGTGAAGCGCTGCGCGGCGATAGAGGCGGCGATGCTCGGCGATGTGAGCATCGCGCAAGGCCACCCATGGCCGGGCGCTGGCATTGGCGATCTGGCGGGTGACGGTGGCGACAGGATCGCCTGCGTGGCTGGTCGCGAGCGCGACGAGGATGGTCGCGTGCGAGGCCCCACTGACGACCAACGTGGCGCCTTCCGTCCGGACGCTTCCGCCTTGGGCGCTGGCGGTGATCCTTGCGGCGAGGCCCAGGCCGGCGGGGATGCCGTGATCTGCCCGATTGCGGCCCTCTGCGTGGATTGCATTGCCGGCGGCGCGGACCGTCGCGTCTTGCGGCGTGTCAAAACGAACGGCCAAATTCAGCGTGACGCCGTGACTGGCCGAGAGGTGGATGGCGATGACCTGATCGACGGGGCTTGCCAGTACCGCGCGCGTTATGGTGCCGGTGGAGGTGGCGAAGTGGGTTGTGGCGATGGCTGTGTCGAGATCAAGTTCGCGGCGATAGGTCCTTGGCGTGCCGGGAAGGTCCATGTCGATGAAGAGATCGCCGAAGGTCTGATAGGACATCTGCGAGACAGGCCGTGCGATCAGGCAGTCGTTGGCGAGGGCTTCCGCTTCGGCAAAGCGGCGCTGCGCGATCAGCTTGCGGATGTGCTCCACCGCTTGAGGACCAGCCTTCGGGTTCAACGGATCATAAGGGCCGCCGCTCCACAGCGTGTCTTCGTTCAGCTGGATCCGTTCTGACGTGGTGCCGCCGAAGACCATTGCTCCGAGCCTGCCGTTGCCCACCGGAAGGGCTTCGGTCCAGATCGAGGCAGGCTGGCGATACCACAGCACATCCTGCCGGGGGGGCGCAGCCTTGGCAGGAAGTCCGACAATTCCCTGTCCAGCAGCAGCAGCACCCGCTGCGATTGCCTGCCTGCGTGTGATTGGCATCCCGCTTCCCGTAGTCCGATGACCATCGTGCGATGGTGTTTTCTGGATCGCGGATCGGCGTGCAAGAGCCATATCCGGCAGCGTAACGCCGCCGGATAATAAGTATGACTAAATACTGGGCTGTCCAGCGAAAAGCCGCAGACGGTTATACCTCAGGCGCGCGCCGGCGGATCGATATCGGCAAGTGCCAGTTCGATCAGTTTCTGCATGGCAGCACGGGCGGCAGGGCCATCGCCATCGGCCACGGCATCGAACAGCACGCGGTGATCTGGCAAGGGATCGCGCGGCAGCTTGCGCTTGCGCTGCTTGTAGATCGTGGTCCATCGCACCGCGGCCGAGATGGTGCTGGCCAACGAGATCAGCGCCATGTTGCCAGTCGCCTTCAGCAGCGTGGTGTGGAACGATTGGTCCGCGGCCTGACCGAGCGGTGAAGCCAGCGTGTGCTTGGCCATTTCCTCGAGCGCGTGGCCCATCTGCGCGAGTTGCGCACCGGTCCGGCGGGTGGCAGCAATTTCGGCGGCCGCCGGTTCGATGATCAGTCGCAGCTCGAACAGGTCGTCAATCGCGGCCTGGCTGGGTTCGCCCTCGAAGGTCCAGGCAAGAACGTCGGGATCGAGGATGTGCCAGCGCGACGGATCGGTGATCTTGGTGCCTGCCTTCGGGCGGCTTTCGACCAGGCCCTTGGCGGCGAGGATACGGATTGCCTCGCGATAGGCGGTGCGCGAAATGTGGTTGCGCTCGGCAAAATCGACCTCGCTCGTCAGCACGTGGCCGGGGGCGTATTTACCGGTGACAATGGCAATACCTATATCGCGCGCGATGCTGCCGTGTAGGCGTAAAGATTTGTCAGACCTGTCGATCGCGTCCCCGCCCTGTTCCTTGCTTCGCGACACTTTCAGCTCCTTGCGCCCCTGTGCCCTATTTGGGCGCAATTTCGGCAAAGTCCAGCAGTTCGATGGTCGGGGGTCACCCTTATCGAACTGTCAGTCCTTTGCCGTCATGGCCTACGGAAGGTCCATTTGCCGGCCTCGGACGCCGTGTCGAAGCGGACGAGCCGCGGCGTGCTGGCCCCGACAGCGGCCAAGGCCAGGGGCTTCATGGGATCGGGCGTGGTCTTCGGGACGATTCGATAGGTGCCATCCGGCAGCATGTCGATCCGCCAGAGCTGTTCGGGTGCGCCGGTGTATTCCGGCACTGTCACGACATCTCCCGACGGCGTGGCGGCAAGAGCGCGGTTCGTTCCGGCGATGACGATCTTCATATACGGCGCGCCGAACCAGCCCCCGGCACCGGTCGCAGGTTCGACTGTCCAATGCTGGTTGGGACGGACCTGGTACGTACCCATGTCGACCGCGATCGTGCCCTTGGGCCACACGGCCTGGCTCTGCTCCAGAGTCTGGTCCGGCACGGGCTTGACCGGCTCCTTGGGCGGGCCGAAACCGGTCCACGACCAGGGCAAGCGCACTTCGTCCACCGCCAATTGCAGCGCGCCGCCGCGCTCGGACTGGATCTCGTAAGTGCCGGGGCGCAGGTTTTCCTGTCCCACTGGCCAACCGTTCTTCCAGGTCAGCGGCAGGATTGCGAGAACGCTGCGCGCGGAGCGGTCCATATCGGCTTCGTAGTGGAACGAGAACTTTTCCACGCCATCGCCGAGCTCAACCAGGCCGAAATGGCCAGCGCCGCGACCCCGGCCGTTCGATCCCCAGACCAGCTTGCCGCCACCCTTGAGCAGGGGCACGCCGAAGTTGTCGACATAAGGGCCTAGCGGGCTCCTCGAACGGCCGACGCGGATATTGTAGGTCGAGTTGGGCCCGTCGCAGCAGGTGCCATGGGTGCCGAGCAGATAGTACCAGCCATCGCGATGGAGCAGTGCGGTTGCCTCCATGTCGATCGCGATATCGACGGGCTGGTTGCCGGGCAGGCGTTCGGCAGTTTTTGGATCAAGTTCGACCATCCGGATCGCGCCGAAGTAGGTGCCGTAGCTGAGCCAAAGGCGCCCTTCGGCGAGCAGGAAGGCCGGGTCGATTGCATCGTTGTTCTCGAAGCCATCGCTCGAAGCCACGGTGCCGACCTCGTGGAAACCGAAATCCCTGGACGCGGGATCGAGCGACTTCGTCCACATGATCTTCACGTCGCTCTTGTGGCCGCCATTCATGCCGCCGCCGCCGACCGCCCAGGCCACGTAGTAGCGATCCCCCAGCTTGATCACGTCGGGCGCTACGCCGCCGCCGGGGCGAACCGGTCCGCTTTTCCAGGTCCAGCCGTCAGACGACACCAGGCCGCCCTTGCCGGTGCCGAAGGTGTAGAAGCGACCATCTGAATGCGCAATTGTCGAGGGATCATGGATGTAAGGCTCGCCCTCCATCTGCGCGACGGGGTTGCTCTGCGCGAGAAGCGGGGCGGCAATGCCGGCGAGAGCTGCGGCGGCGAGGAGCTTGGTGTTCATCGCAGGCCTTTCAGCGCAGGGTAACTTTGAGATCGCGGATCGGCTGTCCCTTGTCGTCGACGAATCGGACCGCGAAATCGGACAGGCCGGGGCCGTTGATGACCGCGCCGTGCAGCACGTTACGACCCTTTTTCAAACCGAGCGCGGGCGAGACGACATCGTCCATGACCATGCGACGGTCGCCGAACAAGGCCGCGGCTTCCTTCCCGTTCAGCCACCACATCGAGGCGGAGTTGGAGCCGACTGCGAGACGAGCTTGGGGCATATCGCGTGGCGCGTCGATCACCGTCGTTGTCCAGAAGATTACGCCGTAAGTCGGCTTGCCGTAGGCGGCCGCGAAGTAGAACAGCTTGGCGTCCCATTGCGTGGCGTCGAGCGCATGCCAGGTGAGGGCAGCGCCCTTGTGCGAAACGGTCTGGCCTTCACTGGGCAGCTTGCGGTCGAGACCTGCGGGTCGGTCTTCAGCAAAGGCCTTGCGCACGTAGTCGCTGGTAAAGAGCTGGTTGGTGCGATTGGGCTTTGTGATCGGCTCAAGCAGCAGCCAGCGGCGAATGAAGCCATCTTCGTCAACCGACGTGCTGCCGGTTGTGGCTGGCACGAAGTATGGGGCGAGCGAAGGGGCCGGTTGTGAAATTGCGGGTGTGGCAGACGCGCAAAGTACTGCGCCCACCGCCGCAAGAAAGGCGGAGGTCCGAATCATGTCATCCTCTCATATTCATACAATTGTATGAGTTAAAGAAGATGAGGTTTCAACGATAATTATCAACGTCGAAGGCGTAAAAAAGCCCACGGCACTCGCATTCGTGCCGCGGGCTTCTGCTTTTACTCAGACCAGTTTGATCAGAACCGGTTGAGCATGTTCTCCAGCCATTCCTGACGGCCCGAGACCGGGGCCGGCTTGAGATCCTGCGCCACGGCGAGGTCCGCGATTTCAGCGAGGCTTGACTTGCGGATGGTTGCCCCCAGTTCTCCGTTCCAACCGGCGTAGCGTTCGGCGCGGAAGGCATCGATGCGACCATCGGCGATGATCGCCTCGGCACGCAGCAGGGCCTTTGCAATGACATCGACGCCGCCGATGTGGCCGTGGAAAAGATCAACTGCATCAACCGATTGGCGGCGGACCTTGGCATCGAAGTTGAAGCCGCCGTCGGTGAAACCACCAGCGCGCTCGATCTCGATGCAGGCCAGCGTCAGTTCCTCGACCGAGTTGGGGAACTGGTCGGTGTCCCATCCATTCTGCGGGTCGCCGCGGTTGGCGTCGATCGAACCGAACACCCCGAGCGCGCCGGCCATGGCGATTTCATGCTCGAAAGTATGGCCCGAAAGCGTTGCGTGGTTGGCCTCGATGTTGACCTTGACTTCGTTTTCGAGGCCGAAGCGCTTGAGGAAGCCGTACACGGTCTGGGTATCGAAGTCGTACTGGTGCTTGGTTGGCTCGTGCGGCTTGGGTTCGATCAGGATCGTGCCCTTGAAGCCGATCTTGTGCTTGTGTTCGACCACGAGGCTGAGGAAGCGACCGAAGTTTTCCTGCTCGATCTTGAGATCGGTGTTGAGGATCGTGTCGTAACCTTCACGCCCGCCCCACAAAACATAGTTCGAGCCGCCGAGACGATGGGTCGCTTCAAGAGCATCCCGCACCTGGCTGGCACCCCACGCATAGACTTCCGGGCGAGGGCTGGTGGCGGCGCCGGCAAGGTAGCGCGGGTGGCCGAACAGGTTGGCCGTTCCCCACAGCAGCTTGCGGCCGTGCCTGGCCTGCAGCTCTTCGAGGTGATCGACGGCGCGAGCGAAGCTGGCGCGGAATTCGCCGATGCTCTCGGCCGGTGCCATCACGTCGACATCGTGGAAGCAGTAAAACGGCAGGTCGAGCTTCTCGACAAAGGCGAGAGCGGCTTCACGCTTGGCGCGGGCGGCGCTTTCGTCCTGCGGACCGTTGAGCCAGGGGCGATCGAACGTGCCAGCGCCAAACACGTCGCTGCCGGGCCAGCAGAAGGTGTGCCACATGCACACGGCAAAGCGCAGGTAGTCTTCCATGCGCTTGCCGAAGACCATGCGGTCCTTGTCGTAGAAGCGATAGGCAAGATCACTGGTGCTGTCAGGACCCTCGTAGCGGACGGTCGCGAATTCGTCGAAATAGGCTGCGGACATACAAGTTACTCCTTGATCGGGGCGAGCGCGGCATAGGCTGCGCGGAAACGGGCGCGCTTGGGCGCTAATGATGCGGCGAGGGCGAGATCAGGCTCGATCACGGCACGAACCGGCGGGCGGGTGCAGACTTCGGCGGCGGAAGCCTTGGTCACGGCGATCTGCGCGAGACGGGCGCCGCCCAGCGCCGGGCCGACTTCGCCACCGTGGAGATAGACGAGCCGCACGCCGAGGACGCTCGACAGGATGCGCCCCCAGTGCGCCGAGCGGGAGCCGCCGCCGATCACGCACAACTCGTCGATCTGCGTACCGGCGTTGCGCAGGGCATCGATCCCGTCGGCATGGGCAAAGGCCACGCCCTCAAGCACGGCGGCGGCCATGCGTCCGGTGGTGCTTTCGTTACCGAGGCCGAGGAACGCCGCGCGAATGTGCGGATCGTTGTGCGGAGTGCGCTCGCCGGAGAGGTATGGCAGGAATAGCTCAGGCCCGCAGGCGGCGCCGGACTGTTCGGCAAGGGCGAAGAACTCCGCAGGGCCCGGCACGTTGCAGGCCTTGGCTGCCCAGTCGATGCACGAGGCGGCGGACAGGTGCACGCTCATCTGGTGCCACACGCCCGGCAAGGCGTGGCAGAAGGCGTGGACGGCCTCGGCCGGGTTGGGCCGGAATGCCGCATTGGCCACGAAGATCACGCCCGATGTACCCAGCGAAAGCATGCCTTGCCCGTCTGACAGCACGCCGACGCCCAATGCGCCCGCGGCATTGTCTCCAGCGCCTGCGACCACCGGCACGCGGTCCATTCCCCAGGCCCTGGCAACATCTTCGCGCAGCACGCCCGTCATGTCAGGCCCTTCATGAAGGCGCGGCATGTGGCTTTCGTCAAGGCCGGTGGCGGCGAGCATTTCCGGAGACCAGGCGCGCTTGGCGACGTCGAGCCAGAGAGTGCCGGCGCTGTCGGACATGTCGCTTGCCTTTTCACCGGTCAAGGCGAGCCGGACGTAGTCCTTGGGCAGCAGGACCGTCCGCGTGGCGGCGAAAACGTCCGGTTCGTGATTGCGGACCCACGCCAGCTTGGGAGCCGTGAAACCAGGCATGGCGATGTTGCCGGTGATCTCGCGAGCGCGAGGTTCGGCGGCCTCGATCTCCGCACATTCGGCAAAGCTGCGGCCGTCGTTCCACAGGATGGCAGGGCGCAGCGGCTTGTCGTCCGAGCCCAGCAGGGTTGCGCCGTGCATCTGCCCCGCAAGGCCGATGCCGCGCACGCCCTTGCGCAAGGCGGCATCGAGGCCAAGCACCGCCTTGTGCGCTGCGTCCACCCAGTCAGCAGGGGCCTGTTCGGACCACAACGGGTGAGGCCGGGAAACAGTAAGGTCCGAGCTGCTCTGCGCCAGGACCTCCCCGGTTTCGGCGGTAACGACCGCCTTTACGCAACTGGTGCCGACATCGATGCCGAGGAACATTGGGGTTTACTTCGCTTTCATGGGATCGATCGTCTGGATCGAGCCATCGGGGTTGAAGGTCAGCTCGGTCACCTTGACGTTGCGCAGGTGGTTCTTGTTGGAGAGCTGCGTGTCGGCGTAGAACAGCCACCACTTGCCATCGTGCTGGATGATCGAGTGGTGCGTGGTCCAGCCCTGCACGGGCTTGAGGATGTGGCCGGCGTACTTGAACGGTCCATACGGACTGGTGCCGATGGCATAGTTGAGGAAGTGCGTGTCGCCGGTCGAGTAGGTGTAGTAGTATTTGCCATCCTTCTTGAAGACCCAGGAGGCTTCGAAGAAGCGGCGCTCGTGGTCGCCTCCCAGTACCGGCTTGCCATCTTCGCCCAGGATCACCGCGTCGCGAGGGCTCTCCGCGAAAGTCTTCATGTCGGGGTTCATCTTGACGACCTTGCCGGACAGCGCGGGCTGGTCATCCTTCATGAGATCGGTGTCGGAGCCGTTTGGATCATACTTGCCCGTGGCCCAACGCTGAAGCTGCCCACCCCAGATGCCGCCGAAGTACATGTAGGCAGTGCCGTCGTCGTCGGTGAACACCGCGGGGTCCATCGAGAACGATCCGGGAATGGGGTCCTTTTCGGCCACGAATGGGCCCATCGGGCTCTTCGACGTGGCGACGCCGATGCGGAACGCGCCGAGTCCGTTCTTGTCCTTCGATTTGTCGCGCGCCGGGAAGTACAGGTAGTAGGTACCGTCCTTGTGGGCCGCATCGGGCGCCCACATCTGCTGTGAGGCCCAAGGCACGTCCTTTACGTCAAGCGCGACAGGACCGACGGTGACCTTGCCGCCAACCTTGTCCATGCTCAAGACGCGGTAGTCGCGCATGGCGTACTGGTTGCCCAGATCGTCGTCAGGCGTCGGCGTTTCGATGTCGTGCGAGGGGTAGATGTAGATCTTGCCGTCAAAGACGTGGGCGGAAGGGTCAGCGGTGTAGATCTCGTTGACCAGAGGTTGATCACGGAAGGCGCTTGCAGGTGCCCCACCATTTGCGGGCTGTGCTTCGTTCGCGGCCTTCGAGCAGGCGACGAGCGCAAGCGCGCTGGTCAGGCACAGGGCAGCAGTGGTGATTCTCGCCTTCATCATGACATCCCCTTGCAGGCCGGTTTTCCGGCCTTTCGCGTAATTGCTGCGGCGATGATAGCGCTACCTAAACCTGACGGCAATCTGAAATATGCATTCTAATTAGCGTCGAGGTGAACGCTTGGCAAGCACTGCTTCAAGCAGAAATCAGGAAGCCGCCTTCCAGGCTGCCACTAGGAACGCTGCGCGCGCAGCCACGGTCGCCGCATCGTCGCCGGGCCGGTAGAGGCTGCCCCCGACACCGATCCCGTACACCCCGGCCGCGCGGAACTCTGCGACATTGGCCACGCCGACGCCACCGACCGCCCATATGCGCGCTTCTGCCGGCAGGACCTCCCGAAAGGCCTTGATATAGCTGCTGCCCAGGACGGAGCCGGGAAAGAGCTTGAGGTCCCGCGCGCCTGCGCCAAGTGCCGCGAAGGCTTCGGTGGGCGTCAGGAACCCTGGAAGGACGTCCATGCCGAGTTCGAGCGACCGGGCAATGACCGCGGCGTCCGTATTGGGCGAGACCATGAACGTGCCGCCGGCCGCCGCGAGCTGTTCGGCAAGATCCGTGCTGGTTACCGTGCCGCCGCCAAAGGCGGCGCGGTCACCCAGCGCTTTCACCATGGCCCTGATCGACCCGCACGGATCGGGGGAGTTGAAGGGCACTTCGATCAGGCGCACACCCGCCTCGACCAGAGAAGTAGCGATGTCCACCGCTTCCTCGGTGCGGATGCCGCGCAGGATGGCGACGATGGGCGGAACGCCTTCGGCGAGGACTTCTTCGACCTTCACGGGCGCAGACTTTCAGCAAGTGTTATGGCTTGGGCAAGTCCGGCCACGACGGCGCGTTCGCCGTCGACCAGTTGCGATGAACCGCCGTGGTGTGCAAGCGCGGTCGCATAAAGCGCGGCAAGTGCGGGATCGCCGATCAATGTCACGTTCCGCGCGCCTCTGCCGAACTGCGCCACCTCTGCCCCAATCAGCACGCCCGAGAGATAGCCCTTGGCCCAATCGCGCGAGCGGCCATCGAGCAGGCGCGCCGCGCGAGCTTCGAACAGAGCACCCGGCAATGCTTCGGCCGAACGGGAAAGCCCGCGTCCGAAGCCATCCTCAAAGCTGCCCTCGCCGGGCGCGTCCGGGCCGGTCAGGGAGGTTTGGCCCGTAATCGCGGCAAAAACCTCGCCGGTGGGAGCCGTACGGAAGCCGGTGATGGTGCCGTCGCTGGTGCTGACCCATTTGCCGTGGGTGCCGGGAAGGGCGAAGAGATGATCGCCATCGCGATGGACAGGATTCAGCGCCATTGCGCCGAAGACCTGCGTTTCCTCGCCGCGCATAACCTCGGGCACGCCATCGCCGGTCCGGCAGGAGAGACCGGGCAGGATCTCGACATCGTGGCCCAGCACGCGCAGCCGGGTGCGGGCATGGTGCCAGCCCCCCGCATCGACCGGGCAGGGCGCATAAGGAGCAACGGCGAGGCCTGCGGGAGACCCGACCATGCCGCACAGCGTGATCGCCTTGATCGGACCGTCTGCCAGCCAGACCGAGAGCAGGCGAGCCAGCGTTCGCTCCGCCGGTTCCACCAGCTGGGTCACGCCGGGGCCATCCAAGCGTGCGGTCGTCTCGCCGTCCTCCACGAGGAACAGGCGCAAGCGGGTGCTGCCCCAGTCGCCGATAACGCGTCGCACCGGGCCAGGCATGGTCAATCCTCGAACGGTTCGACGCTGACCCGCGTCGCGCGCAGGAAGGCGTCGGCAACGAGGCGCAGCGGGGTTACATCGACGTCGCTGCGGCCGGTGCGGATCAGCGTGGCGAAGCGGGCGTAGAGGCCGGGATACTCGTGATCCTCGTCATGGCTCGTGCCCGAAGGTAGCGTCAGTACCGCGCCGCCGCTTGACAGCTTGAGCGTGCCGGCATCGGTTTCCACCACGATGTCCCAGCTTTGCGGGCCGGTCTGCCGCCAGTCGAGGTCCATGTGGACTGACGCGCCGGTGCTATCGCGGAAGCTCAGGTCGGCAGCGATGGGGGCGGCGCGGTTGGAGGGGATTTCGAGTGTCCCGGACTGCAGGAAGATCGGCCGGGGCAGGATGCGGGTTGCGATCGACAATGCGTTGATTCCGGGGTCGAAGACACCCAGGCCGCCCGGCTCCCAGATCCACGCCTGTCCCGGATGCCACACCCGCACGTCCTCACGCCAAATGATCTCGACATTGTCGATGCGCCGTTCGGCCAGCCAGGCTCGGGCTGGAGCAACCCCGGCGGCAAAGCGCGAATGCCAGGCAGCGAACAGCGTGGCGCCGACCTTGTCTGCCTGCGCTTCCAGCGCGGCGACTTCAGCCAGCGTCGCGCCCGGTGGCTTTTCGAGAAAGACGTGGACGCCGCGCGCAAGCGCGGTGCTGGCCAGATCGTAGCGTACCTGTGGCGGGGTGCACAGCGCGACGGCGTCGACGGCCGGACCGCTCGCAAGCAACTCGTCCAGACTGGCGAAATGGGGCACGCCATCTACGCCGGGGTCATGCGGGCTGACCGTCGCGGCAAGTCCGAACGCGCCATTGCCAGCGATAGCGGGCAAGTGCTGGTCGCGGGCGATCTTGCCCACGCCGATAACGGCGATCCTGATCGGGTCCATGCCTTTAGAGTACCTGCACCTTGAGCGGCGCGGAAGCATCGCCTGCCGTCTGCGTCAGCGGATTGCGGCACGGCAGTGCAAACGGCGCCGCCTCGATCTCGAACACGTCGCCCGCTTGCGTGCGTACTGCATCGCTGAATGAGAGTGTAGCGGTGCCAAAGAAGTGGACATGCACATCGCCGGGGCGCCGGAACAACTCATACTTGAAGTGGTGGTGCTCCAGGTTGGCGAGGCTGTGGCTCATGTTGTCCTCGCCAGTGAGGAAAGGCTTTTCCCACTGCACCACGCCATCGCGCAGTATGCGGCTGGTGCCGCGAACGTCGGTGGGGGCCTCGCCGATCAGCAGTTCAGGGCCCAGTGCGGCCCGGCGCAGCTTGGAATGCGCCAACCACAGGTAATTGTGGCGTTCGGTGACGTGGTCCGAAAACTCGTTGGCAAGCGCGAAGCCGAGCCTGAACGGGGTGCCGTCCGGGCCGATCAGGTAGATGCCAGCCAGTTCCGGTTCCTCGCCGCCGTCCTGCGCGAATGCCGGCATCTCCAGCGGTTCGCCGGGTCCGACCAGCTGGCTGCCATCGCCCTTGTAGAACCATTCCGGCTGCTGGCCGACCCGGCCATCGCTCGGCTTGCCGCCTTCGAGCCCTTCGAGGAACATGCGCATGGAATCGGTCTGATGGGCAGCCGCTGCAGCCTCCCGATGCATCTTGTCGCGCCCTTCGGCCGAGCCGAGGTGGGTAAGGCCTGTGCCGGTCAGGGCCAGATGCGCCGGATCTTCGTGGTCGATCGGCGCGAGGAAGCGGCCTGCTTCGAACTCTGCCGCAAGATCTATTGACGGGCCAACCGGACAGGCTTTCGCCTCCTGCACCAGCGACGTTCCGGCGGCGATGGCGCGGCGGGCGAGGTCCGTGGTGCGGGCAACTCCTTCGAGGACATGCGCGGCCGCGCCATTGGCCAGGATGACACTGCGCGTTCCATCGCTGGCACGGTGCTGCAGGAGGCGGAGGGACATGATGGGATCTCCTGTCAGGCGCTCAGAGCGTCAACGTGCCGTCAATCAGGCGCGGCGCACCGTCGCCACGCGCATCATCACGCAGTTCGCGCGGCAACAGATCGGCGGCCAGGTTCTGGTAGCTGACGGGGCGCAGGAAGCGGTCGATCGCGAGGCTGCCGACCGACGTGGTGCGCGGGTCGGAGGTTGCCGGGAAGGGGCCGCCATGGACCATGGCGTGGCATACTTCGACGCCGGTCGGCCAGCCATTGGCAAGGATGCGCCCGGCCTTCAGTTCAAGCACCGGCATCAACCGCGCGGCGAGCGCTTCATCAGCGGCGTCCATGTGGAGCGTGGCCGTCAGCTGGCCTTCGAGCCCGGCAAGGACTGTGGCGAGTTCTACCTCGTCCCTGCACACGACGACGACCGAAGAGGGGCCGAAAACCTCGTGGCCCAGAGCCTTGTCGGCGAGGAATGCGTGCGCAGTGGTGCGAAACAGCGCGGCATGGCCCTGCATTGCGTCGCCGGCAACGCCCTCGGCCAGCTTTTCTACGCCGGGTGCGGCTTCAAGCGCAGCGACGCCCGACTGATAAGCCTTGCAGATGCCGCCCGTCAGCATCGTCTGGGCAGTCGCGGCCCTGACGGCTTCGGTGGCAGCGGCAACAAACGCTTCGAGGCCTTCGCCTTCGATGGCCAGCACAAGGCCGGGATTGGTGCAGAACTGGCCCGCACCCATGGTGAGCGAGCCGACGAACGCCGTGCCGAGCGCCCCCCCCCGCGCCTTCAGCGCTTCGGGCAGGAGCAGCACCGGGTTGATGCTCGACATCTCGGCGTAGACCGGGATCGGCACGTCACGGCCTTGGGCAAGCCGGACGAGCGCAAGGCCGCCGCTGCGCGAGCCGGTGAAGCCGACTGCGGCAATGCGCGGATCCTGCACAAGCGCCGCGCCAAGTTCGTTCGACGGACCCACGAGATGGCCGAACACGCCGGCCGGCAGGCCACAGGCAGCAACTGCACGGGCTATCGCCCCCGCGACCAGTTCGCCAGTGCGGGGATGGGCAGGGTGTCCCTTGACCACGACCGGGCAGCCTGCCGCCAGCGCCGAGGCGGTGTCCCCTCCAGCCGTCGAAAAGGCGAGCGGGAAGTTTGATGCGCCGAACACGGCGACCGGCCCCACCGGGATCATGCGCAGGCGGATGTCCGGACGGGGCAGGGGCTGACGATCGGGCAGGGCCGGATCGATGCGCAACTGCTGCCAGGCGCCCTTGCGGACAACGTCTGCAAACAGGCGTAGCTGGCCCACGGTGCGGCCCCGTTCGCCTTCGAGGCGCGCACGGGGAAGGCCGGACTCGCTCATTGCTGCTTCGATCAGATCATCGCCGATGGCGAGGATCTCTGATGCAATGGATTCGAGGAAGGCAGCGCGCTCTTCGCGGCTGGTGGCGCGGTAGACGTCGAACGCGGCGGCAGCTGCGGCGCAGGCGGCATCGACTTCAGCGGGGCCATGCACCGCAAAGGCAGGACCGGTCGGCTCACCCGTGGCGGCTACCACGGAGCGGAATTCTGTCATCGAAAATCTCCTGATTTAGTCTGACATATTATCAGAATGGCCGGAGCGCAACCATGTGCGATCCGGCGGAAGGGCGTTCATAGCTATGCGTCAGGCAGGATCGGCAGTGGTCTTTGAACCCCACAGTGCATAGAACAGCACATACAATTCGCACGCAGCCGTCAGCAGGAAAGAGGTCTGCAGACCATAGGCATCGGCCAGCCACCCCTGCACGACGACCAGTGCGCCACCGGCGATGGCCATGATCAGCAGGCCTGAACCCTCCTCGGTCAAGGGCCCCAGCCCCTTGATGCCGAGCGTGAAGATCGTCGGGAACATGATCGAGTGGAACAGGCCGACAAGGATCAGCGCCCACATCGCGGCAGGGCCAGTGGTGAAGACGGTGACGAGCATGACCACGAAGGCGCCAACCGAGAATGCGGCAAGCACCAGGCCTGCGTCCACCTTCTGCATGATGGCCGAGCCCAAGAAGCGCCCGACCATCATGCCGCCCCACAGGAAGGTGAGATACTGGCCGGCCTTCTCATGCGTCAGGTTGGCGATCTCCGGCTGGCTGACGAAGTTCACGAAGAGGTTCGCCACACCGATTTCGGCGATCAGGTAGATGAAGATTGCCGGAATGCCGAAGACGAGATTGCGGTGCTTCCACAGCGAAAGCTTTGCCCGTTCCTCGGGCGCAAGTCGCTGGGTTGCGCTGCCCATGGCTGGGAGCGGGAACCGGCCAATGATCGCGGCAAGAACGATGAGAACGACGGCAACGAGGCCATAAGGCAGGATCACCGATTGCGCATCGGCCAGCCGCTCGGCCTGTGTCAGTACGACATCGGACGTGGCCGTGCCGCCCTTTGAGCGACCGAGGATCAGGTATGCGCCGAACATCGGCGCAAGCATCGTTCCGGCAGAATTCATCGCCTGCACCAGGTTCAGGCGTGATGACGCGGTCTCCGGCCTGCCGACCACGGCGACATATGGATTGGCGGCAACCTGCAGCAGCGTAATGCCGCTGGCGATCACGAACAGCATCGCCAGGGTTACCCCATAGGACGGGATCGAAGCCGCCAGCATCATGCCCAGCGCGCCTGCTGCCATCACCAGCAGCCCGATCACCAGCGACTTCTGGTAACCGATCTTCTCGATCAGCTTTGCCGAGGGGATCGAGGCAACGAAGTACGCGATGAACCACACCGATTCGATCAATGTTGTCTGCGTATAGTTCAGGTCGAACACGCTGCGCAGGTGTGGCAGCAGCGTGTTGTTGATGACCGTAATGAACCCCCACATGAAGAACAGGCTGGCCAGAAGGGTCAGCGCAGGGCCGTAGCGCACGTTGGAATCGCCTTCGATCGCGGTATTTCCCTGGGGTGAAGCCACTGGCGGCATGGACTTGCGCTTCCTCTCTCTTGCCCGGTGCGCGATGCGGTACGCTTACCGTCTTGCGCAAATTCTATTTGTCGGACTATATCCGCGAACGCTTGCCGTCAATGGCGCAAGGACAATGCATGTCTCCGAAAGGATCGAGAGGATGAGGATTGCGGGAAAGCCGAACAACGGCACCCTGCTGATGCTGGCACTGGCAGCACCGGTTGCCCTGCTGGCCCAGTCGGTCAGCGCGGCCGAAGCGAAGCAGGAAAGCGCAGGCAGGCTGGCCGACGGCACCGAGGCTTTCGCAATCACGTTGAAGGCTGCCAATGGCGTTTCCGCCCGCGTGCTGACCTATGGCGCCACGCTGCAGTCGCTGATGGCGCCCTCGCGCGATGGAAAGGTGGCCGACATCGTGCTGGGTTATGATGATGTGCAGACCTATGAGGCCAAGCCCAATTTCTTCGGCGTGACGGTGGGCCGCTATGCCAACCGCATCGCCAAGGGGCGTTTCACGCTTGATGGCAAGGCTTATCAGCTCGCCCAGAACAACCTCGGCAATTCGCTGCACGGCGGCGTGAAGGGCTTTGACAAGCGCAACTGGAAGGTGGTCTCGATCAAGTCGGGCCCGGTGGCGAGCGTGGTGCTCTCCTACGTCAGCGCCGATGGCGAGGAAGGCTATCCCGGCAAGCTCGATACCAAGGTGACCTATACGCTGGACGAGCGCGGGAATCTTGGCATCACCTTCGAAGCGGCGACCGACAAGCCGACGATCGTCAACATGACGAACCACGCGCTGTTCAACATGGCCGGGGAGGGGGCGCCGATGGGTGCCATGGGCAACCGGCTGATGATCCCGGCGTCAACCTACACCCCTGTCGATGCCACCCTGATCCCCACCGGCGAGCTTCGCAAGGTGGCGGGCACGGTGTTCGACTTCAGTCGGCCCAAGCGCATTGCCAACGGCTTGCGCGATGGACGGGACGACCAGATCGCCATCGGTCGCGGCTATGACCACAACTTCGCGCTCGACAAGGGCGTTACCGCGACGCCGCAGCTTGCCGCAAGGCTGGAAGACCCTGCTTCTGGCCGCGTGCTCGAAGTGCTGACGACCGAACCCGGCGTGCAGTTCTACACCGGTAATTTCCTTGATGGGACGGTGCTCGGCAAGCAGGGCCATGTCTACCGCATGGGAGACGGGATCGCGCTTGAACCGCAGAAGTTTCCGGATGCCCCCAACCAGGCCAAGTTCGTGTCCACACGTGTCGATCCGGGCAAGCCCTATCGCCACGCCATGATCTACCGCGTCAGCGTCGCGCCGAAGCGGCGCTGAACTCCACTCGAATAGCTGAAAGCTGCAATGACCGAATCCTCTCCAAAGGCCCCGAAGCTCCGCTCGCGCGCGTGGTTCGACAATCCCGACAATATCGACATGACCTCGCTCTACCTTGAGCGCTATCTCAACTTCGGGCTGAGCCTTGAGGAGCTGCGTTCGGGCAAGCCGATCATCGGGATTGCGCAGACGGGCAGCGATCTTTCGCCGTGCAACCGTCACCATATCGTGCTGGCGGAGCGCGTGCGCGAAGGGATTCGCGAGGCGGGCGGCATTGCGCTGGAGATTCCGGTGCATCCTATCCAGGAAACCGGCAAGCGCCCCACGGCAGGGCTTGACCGAAACCTTGCCTACATCGGCCTGGTCGAAGCGCTTTACGGCTATCCGATCGACGGCGTGGTGCTGACCACTGGTTGCGACAAGACCACGCCCGCGCTGCTGATGGCGGCGGCCACCGTGAACATTCCAGCCATCGCGCTGTCGGTCGGCCCGATGCTCAACGGCTGGTTCAAGGGCGAACGCACCGGATCGGGCACGATCGTGTGGAAGGGCCGTGAACTGATGGCCAAGGGCGAACTCGACGAGGAGGGCTTCATCAAGCTCGTCGCCAGTTCGGCACCGTCGACCGGCTATTGCAACACGATGGGCACGGCTACGACCATGAACAGCCTTGCCGAAGCGCTGGGCATGATGCTGCCGGGCTCGGCCGCCATTCCTGCGCCTTATCGTGACCGGCAGGAGTGCGCCTGGCGCACCGGCAAGCGCATCGTCGACATGGTGCACGAGGACCTCAAGCCTTCGGACATCATGACGCTCGATGCGTTTCACAACGCCATCGTCGTCAATTCGGCGATCGGCGGGTCGACCAATGCACCGATCCATCTGGCCGCCATAGCGCGTCACGTCGGAGTGGACCTGCCGCTGACCGACTGGCAGCGCCTCGGCCACAAGGTGCCGTTGCTGGTCAACCTGCAGCCTGCCGGCGAGTACCTCGGCGAGGACTACTATCGCGCTGGTGGCGTGCCGGCGGTGGTGGGCCAGCTTATCGCACAGGGCCTCATCGCCGAAAACGCGATGACCGTGAACGGCAAGACCATGGGCGAGAATTGCCGTAATGCGGTGATCGAGGATGAGAAGGTGATCCGTCCTTACGACCAGCCTCTGGTCAAGGATGCCGGCTTCATCGTGCTCTCGGGCAACCTCTTCGATTCCGCGATCATGAAGACCAGCGTGATCAGCAACGAATTCCGGGCGCGCTACCTGTCGAACCCGGACGATCCCGATGCCTTCGAAGGCCCGGCGGTCGTGTTCGATGGCCCGGAGGACTATCATGCGCGCATCGATGATCCTGCGACGGGTATCACGCCTGAAACGCTGCTGTTCATGCGCGGGGCCGGGCCGATTGGCTATCCCGGCGCGGCCGAAGTGGTCAACATGCGGGCCCCTTCCTATCTCATAAGCGCAGGTGTTACCGCGCTGCCCTGCATCGGCGATGGCCGCCAGTCAGGCACCAGCGGCAGCCCTTCGATCCTCAACGCCAGCCCGGAAGCGGCGGCAATGGGTGGCCTTGCCATACTCAAGACCGGCGATCGCGTGCGGATCGACTTGCGCAAGGGCACCGCCAACATGCTGGTCTCCGATGAAGAACTGGCAGCGCGCCGAGCAGCCCTTGAGGCGGCAGGTGGCTATGCCTATCCGCCTTCGCAAACGCCGTGGCAAGAGATCCAGCGCGAACGCGTTGGTCAGCTTTCCGCAGGCGCCATTCTCGAAGGCGCAGAGAAGTACCAGCGCATTGCCCAGACGATGGGCTTGCCTCGGGATAACCATTGAGTGAATGGCCGGGGGCAATGTCCCCCGGCTGTGAACAGTTCAGGCCCGGGGTCTGGCGGCGCTGAAAGCCTGGGCCAAGGCAGCATGCACCGGTTTTGCCTTGAACGCGGAATCAAACAGGGACCCGCGCGCCTCGGCCTTGTCCGCACGCGGCTCGAAGCCCTGCAGCCATGAGTAGGCATCGACCAGGCCCCACGCGAGCACGTCCTTCAGCTGCGGATAATCGAGCATCATCTCGAAATAGGCCTTGGTCGTGTCGGCCACTGTGCGGTCCCGGCTGGGGATGTCGACAGGCAGGTCGCGATCGCGCACGTCGAACTCCGTTATGACGAGCTTGTAGTCCATCGCCACCACGTCATCCACGAAACGCTGCCATTCCCGGCGGTGGGCGGCATCGGGCAAGGGTGCGATGAGATGCGATTGCACGCCCAGCGCATCGACCGGAGTGCCGCGCCTGCGAAAGCCTTCCAGCAATCGTAGCACACCCTTGCGGTGGAGGGCGTTGCCAGGCTCCCAGCTCATGTAATCGTTATAGACCAGCTCGACGCCCGGAGCAGCCTTGCGCGCCGTGCGAAACGCAAGGTCGACCAGCGCCTCGGTCCCGCCCATGGCCTTCGAAAGCGCTGTCTCGGCCAGCGATCCATCCTCGGGCAGCACGGTTTCATTGACCACGTCGTAGGATACGATCCGGCCCTGATAGCGGGCGCAGACAGTCTCTACGTGATTGGCCATCATTGCCGCTGCGGCGGTTGCGGGCCGCGAACCGAAATCATGGCTTTCCAGCCAGCGCGGCATCCACTTCGGTCGATGCCAAAGCAGCGTGTGGCCGCGCAACTTCATCTGGTTCTGCGCAGCGAAGGCCGCAATCCCGTCAAACGCCGCAAAATCGAATGAAGTGGGTGAGGGTCTGATGGCCTGCCACTTCATCTCATTTTCGGCGACCACAATCGCGCATTCGCGCCTGAGCAAATCAGCAAGCGCGGGATTTCTCCAGGATCCGCCACCACCACCGGCGACGGCCGAGCCAAACCGCATGCCCTTTGCGGCGGCCAGAGCGGACAGGGATAGCGGTGGCGTCGCCGCCAGGCCGACCACCGGCCGTGAGAGCATGGCAACGCCGCCAGCAATGATGCCAAGGCCTTGCCTTCGAGTCATGGTGCTCGATCTTTTCACGTATTTCCTTTCCCGGTTGCTCCAGACTCTTCCGCCTGATTACTCAGACGATAGCGCTACCAGAATTGCTTGGAAAGGACTTCTGTATCAGTCGGCGGGGGTGGGGGAGACATGCCTCTGCCCACGCCCCCTCACAACGATCAGCCCATCGTCTCGCCATTGTCGATGACGATGTTGGTGCCGGTGATGTGGCGGCCATCGTCGCACGCCAGATACAGCACCATGTTGGCGATATCGATGGGCTGACCCATTCCGTGGTTGTTTGCCTGTTCCAGACCGGCGTTGTCGGCCGGGAGTTCGGCCAGTGCCTGTGCGGTCATCGGCGTGACGATGCCGCCCGGCGCGATCGAGTTGCAGCGGATGCGATAGCCCTGCTCGCGGCAGTGGACCGCGATCGAGCGGGTCATGCCGATGATCCCGGCCTTTGCTCCGGCGTAGGCGGGGATGGCGCTGATGCCCTTGATCCCGCCGATCGACGCCATGTTGATGATGGAACCGGCACCGTCCTTGCTCATGTGCGGGATCGCCGCCTGGCATCCCAGGAATGTGCCTCCCAGCATGACCTCGGTCTGAAGACGGAAATCCGGGTAGGGCAGGTCCTCGATCGTACCGAACCGCACGAGCCCTGCATTGTTGACCAGCGTATCGAGCCTGCCGAACAGGCGCAGGGTTTCAGCGATGACCTCGTGCCATCGGCCTTCGTCTCGCACGTCATGCTGCATGAAGACACAACCCGGGATTTCCGCGGCGGTTGCCCGGCCCAGGTCTTCCTGCATGTCGGTGATGACAACCCTTGCGCCTTCGCGGGCGAGCAGGCGGGCATCTTCCGCGCCGAGCCCCGATGCGCCGCCCGTGATGATCGCCACGCGGCCTTCCATCTTGCCATTGGCCATTGTCTGTCCTTCGTGTCTGCAAACAAAAAGTGCCCCGGTCGTCTGTGTGGAACGACCGGGGCCAGGGAGGATTCCGTCAGGTCAGAAGTTGTAGCCGACCGTCACGCCGAATTGGCGGGGCGGGGCATAGCCAACGAGACCCATGTATCCGGGGCTGTCGTAGACCGTGGAGATATAGCGCTTGTCGAAAAGGTTCTTGCCCCACAGGCCGATCGAGTAGCGCTTGTCCGGGCCGTAATAGGTCAGCAGGGCGTCTACGTAATAGGTCGGCTGGATCGAGGAGCGGGGGGTGTTGACCACGGCGGTATAGAACTTCTGCCCGGTATACATCCAGCTGACGTCGGCCATGACGCTCGACCCGCCGGCAAACTCGTGGGTGAAATTGGCGCCCAGGGTCGAGGCCCACTTCGGCGCATTCTGCAGCGCAAAGCCCTTGAGGTCGATGAACTTCGCCGCCACCGGATCATAATACAGGAAGCTCTTGTACTTGGTGTCAAGGTAGGCGAGCGAGCCGCGCAGGGTCAGGCCCTCGACCGGGATGGCCTGGACTTCGAGTTCGAAGCCCTTGATCTCGGACTTGGCCGCATTGAGGATGCGGTTGCCCTGCACGTTGGTCGCCGGATCGAAGTAGATCTGCGCCACCTGCATGTCGCGATAGTTGGTATAGAACGCCGCGAAGTTGGTGCGGAGGCGACGGTCGAGGAAGTCGGCCTTGAGGCCCACTTCAAAGGTGTCCACCTTCTCCGGGTTGTACGGCGTGTCACCGTCAGCGGCCACGCCGATGCGGCCGGTGAACCCGCCCGATTTGAAGCCGCGCGCCCAGCTCGCGTAGATCAGCTGGTTCTGGCCGACTTCATAATCCAGACCGATCTTCCAGCCGACGTTGCTCCAACCCTTCTTGCCGCCAACGTCGATGTCGTGCGGATCGTTGCGCAGGTCGCGGCCCTGCTGCACGGTCTGCCCGCCGACAACGATGGTGGGAATCACGGCAAAGTTGTCCGAAGTCAGCGCCGGAGCGCCGACGCCGTAATCGAGGGTGGAGCGCGCATCGACCTCGTCGTGGGTGTAGCGGATACCTGCCGAAAACTTCAGCTGATCGGTGATCTGGGTGTAGGTTTGCAGGAAGGCCGAGAAGGATTCGGTGCCCTGGAACTGCTGGTTGAACTGGACGAGGCCGGGCAGGGCGAAGTCCAGATGATACATCTGGTAGTGGTTGTAGTGAGTCTTCAGGTAGAACAGACCCGCCACAGCGTTGAAGCTGTCACCAGCCGAGAACGCGCTGCGCAGTTCCTGGCTGAACTGCCAGCCACGGGTGCGGCGGCGGGTGGCGTTGTTGGTCTTCGCCGTGCCGTCCTGGTCGGTGTACTCGAACAGGGTGAAGTTCTTGTAGCCGGTGATCGCCGTGATATCGCCCAGCGGCGTATTGTCGTACTGGATCGTGCCGATGAAGAACTTCGTCGTCATGTCCGATTGATCGGGCACTTCGTTGTTGCCCGAGAAGTACTTGTCCGGCGCGTTGCAGGGCTGGTTGGGGACCGCGCAGGGGCTGCGGTACATCGGCAGCTTGGCGCCGTTCCAGAACGTGCCTTCGGGTACGTAGTTGCCTTCTCCCGGCAGACCGCCATTCACGACGATCGGCGCGCCGTTGCGGGCTTCCACATATTCGCCCTGCAGCGTGATCTTCAGGTCCGGGCTGGGCGTGATGTAGAGCTGGCCGCGCACCGCATCGACATTCTTGCGGCCCATGTCCTCGCCGTTCCAGACGTTGGTGGTCCAGCCATCGCGCTGCGTGTGGATGCCCGAAACCTTGACGCTGACGAGATCCTTGGCGAGCGGTGCCTCGACCGAAGCGTTGATGTCGAAGCGGTTCCAGTTGCCATAGGTGCCGCGAACATAGCCGCCGAATTCACCGGTAGGCTGGTTGGTCACCACGTTGACAACACCGCCGGTGGTGTTGGCGCCGAACAGCGTGCCCTGCGGCCCACGCAGGATCTCGACGCGGTTGGTGTCGTAGGTATCGAGGAGCGCACCCATGGAGAAGAACTGCGGCACGCCGTCGACCACGATGGACACGGTGTTGCCGGCATAAGGGTCGGGCTCGATCACGCCGATGCCGCGGATGGTGAACACCGCATTGTTGGGGGTATTGGCGAAGTTGTCGATCTGGACGTTGGGGACCGAGCCCTGAAGTGCCTGCAGCGTCGTGACATTGTAGGCCGCGAGCGTCTCGCTGCCGACAGCAGCAATGGAAATCGGCACGGACTGGATGCTCTCGGCCTTCTTCTGGGCAGTGACGACGATTTCGCCGAGGCCTCCTGCCGGGGCTTCATCGGCTTGCGCCTGAGGCGACTGCGCGTCCTGTGCCTGGACTGCGGCGGGCAGCGTGGCAATGGCGAGAGCCGCAAGGCTGCTCGTCATGAAAGGCCTGTTCCGTGTTGTCATGATCTCGATCCCTCCCAAAGGCGCCGGCATGGCCGTGTCGCCGCTCCTGTCAGCGCGATTCGGTATAACCGGCGCGTCTGCCGGTTTTATGCTCTCCGTCGCCCGTCGGATTAAACTGGCCGTTTTGTCAGGCGGTCTTGCGCGGCAAACCCGGGCATGACAGGACAATGACGATGGCTGGCTCCACGATGCAGAAGCGCATGCTTGCCGCGATGCGGCCGACCTCGCTGGGCGAGGGCGAGCCGGTGCGCTGGCAGCAACGCAAGTCGGCGCAGACGCGACTGAAGATGCTCGAGGCGGCCGTCGATTGCCTGGTCGAAGGTGGCTATCAGGGCCTGACGACCGCCCAGGTGGCGGAGCGCGCGCAGGTTTCGCGCGGGGCGATGCATCATCACTTCGCCACGCGCATGGATCTCGTCGCGGCGGTGGTCGAACACATCTTTTACCAGCGCATGCGCCTGTTTTTGGATGATTATATAGCCGCCATGGCCCAAAGCCGCGATGCGCTGCTGATCGATCTCGCTACCGAAGCACATTGGCGCAGCGTGCAGACGCGCGAATATGCAGCCTATCTCGAACTGGCCGTTGCCGCCCGCACGGATGCCGAGCTCAATGCCGCGTTCGCTCCTGCGGCGCAGCGTTACGACGAGGTATGGATCGCCGAGATGATCGAATCGTTCCCGCAGTGGCAGGACCAGTGGGAAGCGATGAAGCTGGGCAGCGATTTCGCCATCGCCGTCCATTCCGGCCTGCTGTTGCAGCGACCGGTCATGGGGCCTGAGCGGATCGAGAAGGTGCTGAAGCTGACCATCGCCAGCATCCGCAGCCTGTATGACCCGCTGAACTGATTCGAAATCCGGCAAGACTGCCGGATTCGGCCGCAACAAGACTGTAGTGGGAGACGAAAGCATGACGACCGTGGCAATAACAGGTGCCGGGCGCGGAATCGGCCTGGAACTGACTCGCCAGCATGTTGCGGCGGGCGACCGGGTGATCGCGCTTGTGCGCAACCCTGAAAGCGCAGGCGCGCTCGCCGATCTCGTCGCAGGATCGGACGGACGCCTGACCGTCCACCGTTTCGACGTGGCCGACGATGCCTCGGTCAAGGCTGGCGCCGCCGAAACGGCAGGCGAGGCGATCGACGTGCTCTACAACGTTGCCGGCATCAGCGGTTCGGGGCCTGCGGAACTGGAAAGCTCCGATTGGGCCGAATGGGACGAGGTCTTCCGCATCATGGTGCAGGGCCCGCTGCGCGTGTTGCAGGCGTTTCTCCCCCGTATGGGCGAGGGCGCGAAAGTCATCAACTTCTCCAGCCAGCTGGCCGCATCGACCTGGCCCTATGGCGGCTACTATTCCTATGTCGCGGCCAAGGCAGGGCTTAATCGTCTGATGCGATCAGTCGCCATCGACCTCAAGGATCGTGGCGTGATCGTCGGCATCATTCATCCGGGCTGGGTGCAGACGGACATGGGCGGGGAAGGCGCAGACATCACCCCGGTCGAGAGTGCCGAGGGCATCCGCAAGATCACCCGCGAATGGACGCTCGAGCGTTCGGGCGATTTCCTCAAGTGGAACGGTGAGACCCACCCCTGGTAAGGAGCAGGATGATGCCTTTTTCAGGACCGCTTGAGGATCGCATGGCGATCCGTGAATTGATGGACACCCATGCCCATGGGGTAATGACGCTCGACCCCGAATTGTGGGGCTCGATCTGGGCCGAGGACGCCTATTGGGAACTGCCCGAATATCCCGACCTCGGCGGTTTTTCGGGCAAGGCCGCCATCGTTGCCGGATGGACGGAATCGATGAAGCACTATGGTCTCGACAACTGCTCGAAGCCGATGGTCTACTTCATGCAGCCCGGTTCCATCGAGGTTGATGGCGATGCGGCGCGGGCAGTGGCCTACACCATCGAGATTTTCGACGATCCGGCCTCCGGCAAGCGCGTCCGCGCAACGGGGCGCTACGATGACGAGTTGAAGCGGATCGACGGGCTCTGGAAGTTTACGCGCCGATCTTATCGCACGGTCTTTGCCGATTGACTGCGCTTTTTCGGAACCGCCCGGCCCTGACGGGTTTGGGCGGGGATGGACACTCCAGCACTTGATTGCCTGATTGTCGGTGCAGGGCCTGCGGGCCTTACTGCCGCGATCTACCTCGCCCGGTTCCACTTGCGCGTGGCGTTGGTCGATGCCGGCCACAGCCGTGCCGCGCTGATCCCTCGCACGCACAATCACGCTGGATACCCCGGCGGGATTGAAGGCAAGGCGTTGCTCCGGCTGATGCGGGATCAGGCGGCCGAATTCGGCGTCGCGGTCGAAGCCGCGCTGGTCGAAAGGCTGGCGCGTGCCGATGCGCTGTTCGTGGCGACGGCGGGCGAACGGGATCTGAAGGCGCGCACGGTTCTGCTGGCGACAGGCGTCGTGAACAATCAGCCGCCAATGGCACCGGAGGTTCATGACGAGGCACTGCAGCGCGGGCTTTTGCGCTATTGCCCCATATGCGACGGATACGAGGCGAGCGACAAGCGCATCGGCGTGATCGGCACGGGCGAACATGGCCACAACGAAGCGCTGTTCCTGCGGGGCTTTTCGCGGAACGTGACGCTGATCGCGCCCGAAGGTGAGCATGGCATCGAAGAGAGCCACCGTAGAGCGCTTGAAGGCGCCGGGGTGAAGCTGGTCAATGGACCATGCCACCCCTTGCGCATCACCGGCGAAACGATCGTCGTGCCAACGCCCGATGGAGAACTGGCGTTTGACACCGTCTATCCGGCGCTGGGTTCGCTGATCCGCTCAGACCTCGCCCTTGATCTTGGGGCAAAGGCAAACGCGGAAGGATGCATCGAGATCGATGCGCACCAGCGCACCAGCGTTGAGGGCCTCTATGCGGCTGGGGACGTGACGCGTGGTTTGGACCAGATCAGCCATGCGATGGGGCAGGCGGGCGTTGCCGCCACCACCATCCGCAACGACCTTGCCCGGTTGAAGCCGATCCTGCGTTGATCAGAGCGAGGACGCGCGAACCTCGACGCGATAGGTCCGCATGCGGCTGCGGTCGAACAGACGTTCCTCGTCCGCGACGATTTCGCCCATGATCGCGGGATCGGCCATTGCGGCGAAGCAGGCGTCGCAAGTCTGCTGGTCCGGGAAGTCGATTTCCAGCACGACGTCGAAATCATGGGGTTGGTCCAAGCCGTCGAGCGGGTGAAGATGGTTGCGCTGGTAGCGCGTGGCCCACCCCTGCAGCACCTTTTCGCCGATCAGGCGGTGGCGGCTTTCGTAATAGGCGATGAAGTCGGCCTTGCTCATGCCTTCGCGGCGCTTGAGCAGGGTGAGCACAGTGACCGTCACGCGTGGGCCTCCAGCCAGCTCCGGGTAGCTTCGGCCACGGCTGCCGCACGCAGGGCAGGGTGCGGGAAGGCATCTCGCAAGGCTTCGGAGCGCAGTTCGACGGCAAGCGGAATGCCAGGTGGCAGCGCGTGATAGAGCGCAGCAAGTGGCAAGGCGCCTTCACCGCACTGTTCGCGCAGGTCGATCGCATCGCGGATGACGGCGCCGAAGTCCGAGGGATCGGGGCGCTCGGCAGGCGCATCGCAGAACTGCGCATAGGGCAGCAGGACGGGATCAACCTTGGCGATTTCAGGGATCGAGGAGCCCGAGCGATCGACGTGGATCGGGTCGATCAGAAGTGCCTTGAGGGGATGGTCGATCCGGTCAAGAATGCCGAGCGCGTGCTGCAAATCCTTGACTTCGGTAAAAATCCCGAACTCCAATGCAACGCGAATGCCGGAGCCCTCGGCATGGCGGCACAGATCGAACAGGCGCGCGGCGGTACGGCCATGGTCCGGGTCGGACGAGACGCACAGGACGTTGCGCGCGCCCAGTTCCGCGCCGACGTCGATCACCTTGCGGTGATCGTCCATCGCTGAATCTGGCTTGAGCCAGATCACCTCCACATCGAGCAGCGGAAGGCCGGTAGCCGCGAGCGCGGCGCGTGCATCGCGGGTGTGTGCCGGTGTCCACTCTCCTGGGTCCACCCAGAGCCCGACCATGTCGAAACCGCCGGCCCGGGCCGCTTCGATTGTGTCCACAGGGCCGAATTCGGGTACGACACCGGACGCCAGGGAGATCGGGTTCATGGGCCCGCGCCCCCTCACATCTGCGGTTCGGGGAGGTCCGGATCGTCCTGCAGATACCAGTCCAGCCATTCGTGGAAGTACTGGTTGCCGCGCTCGTTGCGACCGAACACCAGCTCGTCATGCGCGCCGGTTTCGAGGCCCTTCTGGATCTCGAGGCCGATGAGGTAGTCTTCCGTATAGGTGACGTCGCGGAAGAAGTTCATCGCCGCTTCGACGTTTGCGCGGTCCTCCTCGTCGCGGATCGGTTCGCGGCGCAGGTAGTTGAGCACGGTGCGGTTCTCGCCCGGCGTCGGTCCGGGGAAGAGCTGGGCGACCTGGGTGATCTCTGGCGCGATGAAGGCCGAGACGTTGGGGAACATGATACGGACGAAATCGAAACCGTTGTTCTCCTGCGTGCCCCACTCCTCGCGCGGGATGTCCTTCAGGGCATCAGCGATCTTGTGGTGCGGGAAGCCGATGCGCTGGTGCGGGCCGAAGCCTTCGTAGTGCATGCAGTTCGATGGCGTGCGCGGGAAGATCGTTTCGGGGTGGAGCGAGGCAAAGTGATACCCTTCAAGATAGCCGTCATAGGCGATCTTCCAGTTGGCGCCCTCGATCACGCGGCTGCCCATGTAGGTCCACTTGTCGAACTCGAGCGCTTCGAAATCCTCGAGGAAACCACGATAGAACGCATCAACATCGATCGGTGCGTTGGGGGTGAGCACGACAAAGATCATGCCCGCCTTTTCCTGACACGGCAGCTCGCGCAGGCCCAGTTCCGCCTTGCGGACCTCGCCGAACTTCGATGCTTCGGAAATGCCGATCAGCTTGCCGTCCTGGCCGAAGGTCCAGCCGTGGTACTTGCAAGTGAAGCGCGGGCAATTGCCGTGGCCTTCGTTCGCCACCGGAGCGCCGCGATGCGAGCAGACATTCAGGAAGGCGCGGACCTTGCCGGTCTTGTCGCGATTGATCAGCACCGGCATGCCGACGGCATCCATCGCCTTGTAATCGCCGGGGTTGGGCATTTCGGCGGTGAAGGCAAGCATCAGCGGCACGCGCTTGAACACCAGCTCCATTTCCGCCTTCCACTGGTCCGGATCAGTGTAGCTGCGCACCGGCACGCGCTTGGTGCTGTCGGTCAGGAAGGTCTTCTTGTTCTCGACATAGTCGCGCATGATTTCAGCGACTTGTCCGATGCGCTCGATACGGTCCATCTGGGTATTGCCTCTCCGTGGCCTTGTAGCCAATGTTGCTTGCGACCATGCCGTGCACCGGTGCGGTGCGAAAGCTGTGACAGGGGCTAGGTTACTCACCTTTTCGCCAATTGCTGAAGCGCTCGGGCGCTTGGAACAAGCAGGGCATGAACGAGAACACTGCAAAACCCTGGGACTGGTTGCCGATTCCTGCACCGCATCAGCGCGAATTTGCGCAAGGGCAGGCATGGCAGCGCAAGACGCTGGCAGACCTTGCCCGTGAGCGGGCCGCGGCGACGCCGGACTTCGTGTGCTTCATCGATGGGGAAGGGCAGTACACCTTCGCACAGGTGCTGGCCGAGGCCGAGGCACTGTCTGCCTCGATGCAGGATCGCGGGCTGCGCAGCGGAGACGTGGTTGCGTTTCAGGTGCCCAACTGGCGCGAAGCAGCCGTGATCAATCTGGCGGCGGCGCTTTCAGGCCTTGTCGTCAATCCGATCGTGCCGATCTACCGTGACGCCGAAGTGACGATGATGCTCGGCGATTGCCGTGCCCGCGCGATCTTCGTGCCGGAGGTGTGGCGCAAGGTCGACTATGCGGCGATGGCGCGACGCTGCCAGGAATCTCTCCCCGATCTTGCGCATGTCTTCACAGTACGCGGTGACGGGCCTGACGATTTTGCGGCGCTGGTGGCCGCCGGGCGCGGCGTGCCCTTCGATGCCCCTGAGGTTGACCCGCTGGGCGTGAAGATGGTGCTCTATACATCGGGCACCACCGGGCGCCCCAAGGGCGTGTTGCATAGCCACTGCACGCTGGCCCATATCGTCGCTGCCAGCGGGCGGCATTGGGGCCTGGCGGAAGGTGAGGCGACGCTGATGCCCTCGCCGGTAACGCATGTATCCGGTTACGCCAACGGCCTCGAAGCGCCATTCATCTGCGGAATTCGCTCCGTCCTGATGGAAGCCTGGAACGCCGACGAGGCGCTCGCCCTGATAGAGCAGCACGATCTTGTCGGCACAGTGGCGGCAACACCGTTTCTGGTGGAACTGGCGGCGGCTGCGCGGGCTGCCGGCACGGGGCTACCGAGCTTTCGCTTTTTCGCATGCGGTGGCGCGGCCGTGCCGGCAGACCTCATCCCGGCGGCCAACGCTGCCTTCGAGAACTGCAGGGCATTCCGCGTGTTCGGTGCATCCGAAGTGCCGCTGGTGACATTCGGTTGGCCCCGCGACGAAAGTCTTGCCGCCACTACCGACGGTGAAGTGGTGGACTACGAAGTCCGCATTGTCGACCACGAGGACCACGCCTTGCCGCGCGGAGTAGAAGGCGAGATCCTTGCACGTGGCCCTGGCATGATGATGGGATACGCCGACGCAGCACAGACCGCCGAGGCGATCACGCCGGACGGCTTCTTCCGCACCGGCGACCTTGGCGTGCTGGACGATTCTGGCGCAGTCACGATCACGGGTCGCAAGAAGGAGCTCATCATTCGCGGTGGCGAGAACATCTCGGCCAAGGAAATCGAGGACGTGCTGCACACGCACCCTGCGGTGAAGGAAGCGGCGATCGTTGCCATGCCGCACGAGCGCCTTGGCGAAGGCGTTTGCGCCTATGTCATCCTTGCAGGCGAGGCTGACAGCGGGGACCTGGTGGCACACGTTTCCGCATCGGGCCTTGCCCGTCAGAAGATCCCCGAGCGGTTCGAATTCGTCAGCGATTTCCCGCGTACGGCCAGCGGCAAGGTACGCAAGGACATGCTGCGGGCGATGGTGCGAGCAGCCTTATTGGAGGGCTGATCGACCAGCTTCTCGCCTACATCGAAGAACCACTTCAGCGTGTTTCCCCGGGGAAACAATCGCCAAATCGGTTCTTGATGTCGTGAGCGCTGCGGCTCTCAATCGTCGTCGGGGACCACTTCCGGCTTGGTGATCTTGGCCATGCGGGCGTTGTACTTGACCGTCTTGACCGCAATCGAGGTTTCCACGTGGTGGACGCCGTCGATGGACAGAATCTTGTCGGAGGCCAGTTCGACCAGTTCGTCCAATTCGTCGATCAGGCTCATCGCGGTGATGTTGAACTGGCCCATGGTGATCAGCACCGCGTTGACGCCCGGCACCTCGGCGATGATCTGTGCCACTTCGCGGACACGGTCGACATCGGCCTGGACGTTGATGAAAGCGAGACGGGCGAGCTTGCCCATTTCGAACCCGGTGATCGCGGTAAAGGCGATCAGGCCGTCCTGCTGCAGCCGCTTGATGCGCCCGCGCACGGTGCCTTCGGTAACGCCGAGTTCTGCCGCGATCTTGCGGTTGGAGATGCGTGCGTCGAGCGCCAGCATGTCGACCAGCTGGCGGTCAAGTGCGTCAAGCTGAACCGCGGCCATCAGGCGTTCCCTCCATTGCCGCGGCTCTCGCCGGGGCGGCCCTCGATCGGAGCGACGTCGAACTGGTACTTGATGATGTCGACCACGATGTGTGGCGTCAGCGTGCGGATGCCGCGCACGGTGGAAAGCTTGTCGAGCAGGAATTCCGAAAGGTCGTCGAAATCGTGCAGGGCGACGAGCATGTCGATGTCGTAGCGACCGGTCACCATGTGCGCAGCGACCACTTCGGGCAGGGCGCCCAGTTCCTGCGCGACCTCTGACGCCGGGCGGCCGTCAACCTCGACCGAGATGCGCAGCAGGACGTTGAAACCGTGGGCGGTGAAGTCCGACACAGCGACAACGCGCAATTGGTTGGCATCTTCCATGCGGCGGATGCGGGTTGACACCGTCGTCGCCGTAAGCCCGAGGACTTCGGCGATCTGCTGGTTGTTGGCCCGCCCGTTCGCCCGCAATTCGCGGATGATCGCCTGGTCGGTCGCGTCGAAACTGAAAATCTGGCTCATCGGTCCCCGTGCCATGGTGCCGTGACGGCAGACCTTGCGGTTTGCGCAGCAACACCACGACCGTCAACCTCAAACTGCTGGTCAAGCGCGCAGTTAACGCACTTTTCCGTAAGTTGTCAGCCTGACGTCCCGCTTTCGACACACGCAAGTCAAAACGGTGAAACGAAAATCCGACAACTACTGGATCATTCCTGTTCGCCCTGTTCGTGGCTGCAATCGAGCCAGAGATGATGGGCATCGATGCGCAATTTCGTCTCGGCCCGCAGCGCTGCGGCCCGTGCCTGGGTTTCGGCCAGAGCTGCATCCTTTGCCTGACGCTCGGCGAGAAGCAGATCGGCGAGATCGACGTGACCGAGGCGATTGCCGGCCTCCAGCCGGTCGGCCGCACGCCTGCTGCTGGCTGCGGCCGCCGCTGTCGCCTTCCATGCCTGCACCGTCCCGAGCGCTGCCGAGTAGTCCGTGGTGGCCATCTCGATCACGTCGAAACGGGCGCTGGCGGCCTCGGCAACAGCGACTTGCGCCTCGGCTGCGGCCTGATCGGAGAGCGCTGCGCGGTAGCGGCCGCCGATCGGCATCGAAAACACGATTCCGGCGCCACGTTCCAGTCCGCCCCGTTCGCTGAAGAACTGCGCGCCGATAGTCGGATCGGCGATGCGGTTGCGACGGCTGCGCTCAGCCAGGGCGGCGAGCCGCTCGGATTCGGCTAATGCCGCGGGGAGTTCATGATTGCAGGTCATGACGGCTTCGCGCAGGCGGGCAAGTTCCTCAGGTGGCAGCCCCGGCTTGGACAACGGTGGCGCTTCGGCAGGCAAGGCCAGTTGCGGGAACTGGGCGACCAGCCTTTCGCGCGCAATTCCTGCCCCGGAAAGCGCCGCATCCAGCCCGGCGCGGTTCATGGCGGCCTCGGCCATGGCCCGGTCGGCATCCACTTGCGCAGCATCCTGCACGCGCACCTGGCTGTCCACTGCCCGATAGGCGCGCTCCAGCGTCTGTTGCGTCTGGGCCAGCGTGCTGGCCTCGGCAGCTGCCGCGACCCAATCCCACCACAGCTCGTTCAGTTGCAGCGCCAGCTGGTGGCGGGCGTCTTCGGCGCGCAGTTCGGCAACGCGGACACCGAGAGCGCCGGCCTTGCGGTCAAGCGCGGACTTGCCCGGCAGGCGGATCGGACGTTCCAGCGAAACGGTGTATTCAGCGTAGCGCCCTTCGTCCTGGATGGTGCGCCGGCTGACATCGCCGGACACCGTGAACTCGTTCTGGGTGGCACGCAGCGCGTTCGCCTCCTGCCGTGCAGCTTCAACCCTGGCATCGGCCGCGCGAGACCGGGGGTGGGCCTCGATCGCCTCCACGACGGCGGAATCGGAGAGGCCGGGGAGCGACTGGTCGCTGGTCTGGGCAAGGAGCGGGGCCGCCATCAGCAGCGGCCATGCAAGAACAAGATTGTACTTCATGCTGAAGCGCCTTCCATCCCGCCATCGAGCGCAGCGCGCTCGGCGGAATTTTCGCCGAACCGCTCATAGAGCATCGGCAGGAGGAACAGGGTGAGCAGCGTCGAGGTGAAGAGACCGCCAATCACGACGATCGCCAGCGGCCGCTGGATCTCCGAGCCCGGACCACTGGCAAACAGCAGCGGCACGAGGCCGAAGGCGGTGATCGCGGCGGTCATCAGCACCGGGCGGAGACGACGCTCTGCACCCTGGCGGACGGCTCGCTCCAAGGTCAGTCCCTGATCGCGCAACTGGCGGAAATACGTGACCATGACGAGCCCGTTGAGCACGGCGATGCCGAGCAGGGCGATGAACCCGACCGAGGCGGGCACCGAGAGATACTCGCCCGACACCGCCAGCGTCACGATCCCGCCCACGACTGCGAAGGGAATCATCGCGATGATCAGCAGTGAGGCCCTGATCGAGCGCAAGGTCCAGAACAGCACGCCGAAGATCAGCAGCAAGGCAATCGGCAGGACTACGCCGAGCCGGGCTGAGGCGCGCTGCTGGTTCTCGAACTGACCGCCCCATTCCAGGCGATATCCGGGCGGCAGCTGGATATTGGCGGCAATGTCGGCCTTGGCCTCGTCGACGAAACCGACGAGATCCCGCCCCGAAACGAAAGCCTGCACCACCGCAAAGCGCGATCCGTTCTCGTGGTCGAGCTTGACCGGGCCTTCGACCTGATGGACGCGGGCCACATCACCTACGCGCAGCAGCGTGCCGTCGGGACTGCGGATCAACTGGTTCGCAAAGACATCGAGGCTCCCGGCATTGGCCGGATCGCCCTTTATCACGATGGGCACGCGCCGATGGCTTTGCGCAACCACGCCAGCGTCGGTCCCTTCGAGCTGGGCGCGCAGCACGTCCTGCAGTTCGGCTACCGGCATTCCGGCACGGCCCGCAGCCAGGCGGTCAATATCGATCTGGAGGTAATCGACCTTGTCGTCCGCCAGGGTCTTGACCTCGGTAACGCCACCGATCCTGCGCAGCCGATCCTGTGCCTTGGCGGCAATCTGACCGAGGGTTTCAAGGTCGGGCCCGAAGATCTTGAGCGCCAGATCGCCCCGCACGCCGGTAAGCATTTCCGAAACGCGCATCTCGATGGGCTGGGTGAACGATGCTTCGACGCCGGGCATTTCCTCCATGGCGAGGCGAATCTGCTCGATCAGCCATTCCTTGTCCTGCTCGCGCCATTCCTCGCGCGGCTTCAGGCGCATGAAGGTATCGGTATCGTTGAGCGACATCGGGTCCAGGCCGAGTTCATCAGCACCGACACGGGCGATGATGTCCTGCACCTCGGGCACCTTCGACATGATCAGCTTCTGGGCCCTGAGGTCTCCCGCGATGGTGTGGTCCAGCCCGATGCTTGGCTGCTTTTCCAGCTGCATCAGCACCGCGCCTTCGTCCATCGTCGGCATGAAGGTCTTGCCGATGAAGCCATAGGCAACCGCCGCTGCCAGCAGCGACCCGCCGGCCATGGCGTAAACGCGCGTCCGGTTTTCGAACGCCCATTGCAGGGCCGAATGATAGCGGGGATTCAACTGGCGCATCAGCCATGGGTCGTCGTGGCCTCCATCCTGCTTCAGGCCGAAGTAGGACAGGACCGGGATCAGCGTGAGCGACAGGACCAGGGCGCCGGCCAGTGCCAGCACGATCGTCATCGCCACCGGGCCGAACAGCTTGCCCTCCAATCCTTGCAGCGTGAGCAGCGGCAGGAAAACCAGCGCAATGATCGCCATGCCCGAGGCAACCGGGGTTGCCACTTCGCTGGTGGCGACAAGAACCTGATGGAGCTTGCTGGTCGAGCCGTGGTGCGGATGGGCAAAGCGATCGACCACGTTTTCGACCACGACCACCGCGCCATCGACCAGCATGCCGATGGCAATGGCAAGGCCGCCAAGGCTCATCAGGTTGGCCGACATGCCCAGCCAGCGCATCAGGATGAAGGTGATCAGCGTTGCCATGGGCAGGGCTGCCGCCACGATCAGCGAGGCGCGGACGTTGCCGAGAAACAGGAACAGCAGCAGGACGACAAGCACGCTCGCCTCGATCAGGGCCTTCTCCACGGTCGAGACAGCGTGGCCGACCAGTTCGGACCGATCGTAGAACACGTCGATTGTCATGCCCTGGGGCAGACCGCTTTCGATTTCGGTCATGCGCGTCTTGACGTTTTCGACGACCTTGCTGGCATCGGCGCCGCGCAGGGCGATGACGAGCCCTTGGACCGCCTCGCCCGTGCCGTTCTTGGTCACGGCGCCATAGCGGGTCAGGCTTCCGGTGGTTACCGTCGCCACGTCGCCAAGGCGCAGGACAGTGCCGGCCTGGCTGCGGATGACGATGGCGCGAAGGTCATCGGCGGTCTGGATGGCGCCCACCGAGCGCACGATCAGCGTGCTTTCGCCATTGGCCAGCCTGCCGGCGCCATCATTGCGGTTGCCGCTTTCGATCGCGGTCTGGAGATCGTGATAGGTCAGGCCTGCCGCCGCGAGGGCGCCGGGATCGGGCCGAACCTCGAACGTCTCGGCATGGCCACCGAGCGAGTTCACGTCAGCCACGCCGGGCACCGTGCGCAGGGCAGGGCGGATGACCCAATCGAGCACGCGGCGCTTTTCCGCCAGCGATTGCGGACCTTCGATGGTGAACATGTAGACGTCGGACAGCGGCGTCGAGATCGGCGCGAGGCCGCCTTCCACTGACGAGGGCAGATCGGCCATGACGTTGTTGAGACGTTCGGCGACCTGGGTGCGCGCCCAGTAGATGTCGGTACTGTCGGAGAAGTCGATGGTGATGTCGGCAATGCCGTACTTGGCGGCCGAGCGCAGGATCTCCTGGTTGGGGATGCCCAGCATCTCCATCTCGATAGGGGTGATGACGCGGCTTTCGACCTCCTCCGGCGTCATCCCCGGAGCCTTCATGATGATCTTGACCTGCGTGGTCGAGATATCGGGGAATGCGTCAATCGGCAGGTTCTGGAACGACCAGCCTCCGAAAATCGCCAGCGCCAGCGCGAGGCCAAGCACGGCAAGCCGTGCCCCCAGCGACCATTCAACAAGGCGTCTCAGCATCACTCACCCCCGCCGCCCAGCAGCATCTTGAGTTCGGGGATTGCGCTGGTTGCCACCACCTCGCCGGGCTTCAGGCCCGCCAAGATCGCAGTCTCGCCATTGCCGCTGCCGCCAAGGCGAACCTCGCGCAGCGCGAAGCGATTGCCGGAGCGGACGAAGACCACGTCCTTTTCGGCAATGCGGGTCAATGCAGCGGAAGGGACGCTCACCACTTCGCCGCTGCTGCCCGCACCGATGGTGACCATTACCGACTTGCCGGCGATCAGCCCTTGCGCGCCGCCAATGGTTGCCTTGGCAACCACGCTTCGCGTTGCGGGATCGATGCTGGAGCCGACCGACAGAATGCGGCCTGTGGCGATGCCGGGCAGGGCTACGGTCATGCCGGGGCGGACATTCGCGGCCAGCCTCTCTGGCAACTGCAGATCGAGCTGGTACGCATTTGCCGCGTCGATCACGAAAGGCGCGGTCATGCCGTCGACCGGCCCACCGGTCTGCACGCCGACCTTGGACACGCGGCCTGAAATCGGCGCGCGCAAGGTTACCATGCCGCTGCCGCTGGCGCCGGAGGCTGCCAGGATACGCGAGGCCTCACCCGCTTCCGACTGCGCCTGAGCAAGTTCGGCCCGCGCTTCCTGCACGCGCGCGCCGGCAATCACGCCTTCCTTGAAGAGGGCTTCGGTGCGGGCGAGGTTCGCCCTTGCCAGCGACACGCGCGACGATGCGCGGCTGCGCGACCCGCCCAGTTCCATCGCGTCGCGGCTGACCATTGTTGCCAGCGGCTGTCCGCGGCGCACTTCCTGTCCCTCGATCACGAAGACCTGCCGGATCGCGCCGGGCAGGGCGGCTGTCACGGCCACCCGGCTTTCGGGGGGAAGCGTGATGACGCCAGGAACTGCACCCAGGGGCACTTCTCCGCTCAGGCGCGCGGCAGCCGTCTTGATGCCGAGCCGGGCGAACTGGGCGTCGGTCAGTTCCATCGGCGCTACGGGCGCGGAAGCCTGCTCGGCTTGAGGCGCCGGTGCGGTGCCGTTTTTGACCAGCGCGTAACCGCCTGCAGCAGCCACGAGGACGGCCAAGGTGCCGCCCACAACCAAATTGCGGGTATTCATTGCAATGCCTTTCCTGAACGCAAGTTCGTGGCGGCTCGCGAACGAACCGCCCTGCACAAGGGATCAGGTCAATGGCGGCTCAAGCGGAGGGACTGTCTTGCGCGGAGTCAACGCTGTTGCCCTGGCCGGGAAGTGCAATGATGGCGTTGGAGCAAGGTCGTTTGCCCCGGCTTTCAGGTCCATGCCGATGACCATCGGGCTGTGATGATGGTGGGCCGCTTCCCCTGCCTGATCATCGGGCTGGGCGGAATGCTTGACAGCAGTGTCGCCTTCACCATGCTCAATGCAGGTATATGCCTCGACTTCGCCATCGATAGCATTCTGCGAGCCATGGGCAGGGAAGTGCATTCCGGCCAGAAGGACCGAGAAAACGATCGCAAGTCTGATCAGCAGTTCCCGCATTGCGCAGCCCATAGCAACGACCGAATGATTGGGCAATTCGCGGGTCACTAGCGGCTCCTCCCGTATGCACTGGAGACCTTATATTGGCCGTTGGCGAACGGATTGAGCGGAAAGCAAAGCGCTTTCAGCAGAAATCACCGATTGGGGGCGCCGGCGCAGCGGAGAATGCCCCGCACGACGAAAGGGCGCGCTGCGCGGGCCTTGCGTCGACTGGAAACGGGCACGACGGCACAAAGACTCCGGTGTCATCCCTTTTTCACAATAATCGTTCGTCGCCGCGCACCCTTTCGACGGAAGATTCGTCTGCGGACCCATAAGCTCGACGGATAAGAACAAAGACGCAGGACGGTTCAAACCGACGGTTTCGCTTGAAGGCGATGTAACAATGTTACATGGTTGCGGCGGGATCGGAGACACGCATCACAGACGAGGGGTGAAGTTGCGATGAAGAAAATGTCCGCATTAAAGGGCGCGCTGATTGCCGGCGTTGCCATGGGAGCGATGCCGATCACTGCCTGGGCGCAAAGCGCAGCCCCCGCAGAGGAAGAGGCGGCACCTGCCGAGGAAATGGTCGTCATCGGCCAGCGGCAGCAGTACCGCGGCGACGTACCGCTCGCCTCCATTCCGCAGAGCGTGCAGGTGATCGACGCCAAGACGCTGCAGAACCTCAACATCACCCGCTTCGATGCCGCGCTCGACCTGTCGAGCGGCGTTTCGCGCCAGAACAACTTCGGCGGTCTGTTCGACGGCTTTGCCATTCGCGGCTTTGCGGGTGACGAGAACTTCGCAGGCGGCGTGCTCGTCAACGGCTTCAATGGCGGCCGCGGTTATGGCGGCCCGCGCGATGCATCGAACATCGAGAAGATCGAAATCCTGAAGGGTCCCAACGGCGCCGTCTTCGGCCGCGGCGAACCCGGTGGCACGATCAGCATCACCACCAAGAAGGCCAAGGTCGGCGACACGTTCGGCACCTTTGCCGTTCAGGGTGGCAGCTGGAACACCTACCGTGTCGAGGCGGACTACAATCTTTCACTCAGCGACACTGTTGCGATCCGCCTGAATGGCGCGGCGCAGGACGGCGACAGCTTCCGCGATACCATTCACCAGACGCTCTACACAGCCAATCCTTCGATCCTGTTCGCGCCGAGCAAGGACACCAGTATCTCCTACGAGCTGGAATTCATGCACAACCGGGTGCCGTTCGATCGCGGCACGATCGCGGTAAACAACAAGCTTGGCGTGGTTGACCGCTCGACCTTCTTCGGTGAGCCGGGCGATGGCGACATGCGGGTCGATGTGCTTGGGCATCAGGTGCAGTTCCAGCAGAAGCTGGGGGGCGACTGGTACTTCCTTGCCGGCTTGGGCTACCGCGAGACGGAATTCAAGGGCTTCTCGAGCGAGGCAGAACTCGATCCGCTCGGCACCAACCGCCGCCAGACGCTGGGCAAGCCCGGCAATTTCCTCGCCCGCCAGCGCCGTTCGCGCGATTACAGCACCGACAATCTTGTCGTGCGCGGCGAAATCTCGGGCAAGTTCTACACCGGCGGGATCACACACCACGTACTGCTGGGCGCGGACTGGGACCGCTTCCGGATCGACCTGCTTCAGCTGCGCGGTCGCCCTGCAAACAACTATGTCGCAGGATCGCCGGTCACTGCGGCGAACTACGCGGTCGACATCTTCAACCCGGTCTATGGTCAGACGCTGGCTCTCGGCACGACGCCGCTGACCAATACCTATGAGACGCAAAAGGCCTGGGGCGTCTACTTCCAGGACCAGATCGACCTTGGTGAAAGACTGAAGGTGCGCGTTGGCGGTCGCTACGACAATTATCGCCAGACCGTGCTGAACCGGAACAACACGAATCCTGCCACCAACACCGTGCGCGTCCACATCAAGCAGTTCAGTCCGACGGCCGGTGCGCTCTACGAGATCAACGACGATCTCTCGATCTTCGCGGGCTATGGCGAAGGCTTCCGTCCGAACAGCGGGGTCGACGCCGCCAGCCGACCGTTCCCGGCGGAAATGAGCAAGTCCTATGAAGTGGGCTTGCGACTGGGTGAACCCGGCGGTGCGCTGAGCGGCTCGATCGCCGCCTTCACGATGAAGAAGAACAACATCCTGACCGCCGATACGAACCCTGCAAATGCCGGCTTCTCCATTGCCGGCGGTGCGGCCCGCTCGCGCGGTGTCGAGGTGGACTTCAATGCCAATCTTCCGGGCGATATCTCGATCATCGCCACATATGCCTTCCTCGATGCCGAATGGACCACGGCGGCGGGAGACAAGGACTTCGGGCTGGCCATCAATCCGGGCGACCGGCTGATCAACATTCCCAAGCACGCGGCGAACCTGATCGTGAACAAGGGTTTCACACTGGGTGAGCAGCGCTTCACGCTGGGCGCGGGCGTAAACTATGTCGGCAAGCGGCTGGGCGAGACCGGCACGACGTTTGAACTGCCCGGCTACATCATCGCACGCGCAATGGCGAGCTATGAACCGGCTGACAACATCAAGCTCACGGCAGACGTGACCAACCTGTTCGACAAGGAGTTCTATACCGCATCCTACTCGCGGTTCTGGATTGCGCCGGGTGCGCCGCGGGCGTTCAACGTGCGCGCTACCTTCACGTTCTGATGAACCGGGTTGCCGGAGCCCCCGCTCCGGCAACCCGACTTTTTCGGCAAAGCTCCCATGGCGCGTAGCGGCTTTCTGACCTGGCATCGCCGTATGGCCCTGCTGTTCGCGCCGCTGATTTTCCTGCAGGCGCTGACGGGCACAATCCTGTTGCTGCGGGAGCCGCTTGCCTACGTTCTGGAACCGCAAGGCTCCGATGGTCCGGTGCTCGGGGTTCCGGCGCTTGCAGCGGCCGCGGCCCGTACCGGCATGCATCTTACGCGGCTTTACCTGCCTGCATATCCTGGCGGGCCGGCAATGGCGCAATTGGTCACCGCCGACGGTAGCATGCACTATGCCGCAATCGAGCCGGCATCGGGCGTGATCCTGCGTGAAGGTGCAATCGGGGCTTTTCCGCTGGAGGCTGCCCTGCAGTGGCACTATCGGCTGATGTCGGGCACGGCCGGCCTTGCCGTCGTTGCGCTCAATGGCATCGTACTGCTGCTGCTCTCCGGGACCGGGCTAGGGTTCTGGTGGCCTGCGGCCGGGCGCTGGAAGACATCGCTGAAGATCAATCCGAAGATGCCCGCGCGCGTGCGGTTGCGGCAATGGCATCGCAGCGGGGGCGTGTTGGCATCGCTGCTGGTGCTGTTCAGCGCGGCGACTGGCGTGCTGCTTGCCGCTCCCGATTTGGCACCCGCCGCGCCGGTGGCAACCACGGCCTTTGTGGCAAGTCCGATGCAACTCGATGGGGGATGGGATCGGCAACGCGAGCCTATCCTGCGGCGGCAATACGGGACGTGCGCTTTCCGGCCGCTGACCGGATCGACGTGAACTTCCGCGCGCCGGAAGAAGGGCCATTGGCAGTTCATGCCGTCTCGGTCAGGCTTTCGGACGCAAGGCTGCTGCACGTCGTTCCCGCCGCGCAAAGTCCGGCCCTGTGGATGAAGGTCCTGCCTTTGCATACTGGCGACAGCGGGGGAATTTTCGGAATGCTCATGCTTCTTCTGGAGGCACTGGCAATCATGGCTCTTTCGATCACCGGCCCCATGATGTGGTGGCGGCAAAGGAAAATGCGCAAGTGACACTGCTCTATCACGGTCTGGAACAACGCGGTCGGGTGTGGCGCGAGATCGTGGCCTCGCGCGTTCCGCAAATGCCCTTTCTGCACTGGGGCAAGGACAGCGTCGATCCGCAAGCCGTCCGGTATATTGCCACTTGGAATGCACCCCCGGACTTCATTGCGCAGTTTCCCAACCTCGAGATCCTGTTCAGCGTGGGTGCTGGCATCGACCAGTTGCCTATCGACGCGCTGCCACCACAGGTGCGGGTGGTGCGAATGGTGGAGCAGGGCATCATTACCGGCATGGCAGAATACGTGGCGATGGCTTGCCTTGCCCTGCATCGCGACCTGCCGTTCTTCATTTCGGAACAGCGGGCCGGGCGCTGGACCTATCGGCACACGCGGCTGGCGTCGGAAAGCCGGATCGGCGTGATGGGCCTGGGTGAACTGGGGCGAGCGGCGTTGGACGTGTTCAAGCCGCTGGGCTTTCCGTTGTCGGGCTGGAGCAGGACCGCGCGCGACATCGGGGGCGTGCAGTGCTTTGCCGGCACGGAGCAACTGGATGCATTTCTGATGCAGGCGGACATTCTCGTTTGCCTGCTCCCACTGACGGACGAGACTCGCGGAATTCTGTGCCGTGAGACCTTTGCCAAGATGCCGGTGGGTAGTGCCGTCATCAATGCCGGGCGGGGCGGTCATCTGGTTGCCGAAGACCTGATCGAAGCCTTGGACCAAGGGCAGTTGCGCGCAGCCATGCTTGACGTGACCAGCCCCGAGCCACTGCCCGAGGGCCATGCATTCTATAGCCATCCCGCCATTTTCCTGACGCCGCACGTGGCAGCGGAGACGCGCCACGAGACGGCGGGTAACGTCTTGGCCGACAATCTTGAGCGGTTGCTGGCGGGTGATGCGCTGCTGGGCGAAGTCGACCGCAAGCGGGGCTATTGAAGTGCGGCATGACGTGCTGCGGAATCCCATCAGAACAGTGCAGCGCGCCTTGCCCGGCTTGAACGAACGGGTGCAAGTTCTGCCTGATCGGTGGTCATCTTTCCCGGTCACAAGGCCCTCGAGAATTCAAGAGTCAACGGGGCCAGAAACAGGAAACGAGTTTCGATCATGACCACAGCTGTTTTCACGCCCAAGTTCATCAGCTTCGATTGCTACGGCACGCTGACCCGCTTCCGCATGACGGAGATGGCGACGGCACTCTATGCTGACCGCATTGCCGCCGAGGCTCTGCCGGAATTCTGCAATGACTGGGCAGCCTATCGGCTCGATGAGGTGCTGGGTCCTTGGAAGCCCTATAGCGAAGTCCTAGCCAATTCGCTGGAGCGCTGTTCGAAGAAGTGGGGTGTGGAGTTCCGCCTGGCCGAGGCGACCGCGATTTATGAAGCGGTGCCGACCTGGGGGCCGCACGATGACGTGCCTGGTGGCCTTTCGAAGATCTGCGACAAGATCCCGCTGGTGATCCTTTCCAACGCGATGAACAGCCAGATCATGTCGAACGTCGAAAAGCTCGGCGCGACATTCTACAAGGTCTACACCGCCGAGAGCGCGCAGGCCTACAAGCCGCGCATGCAGGCATTCGAGTACATGTTCGACCAGCTCGGCATGGGACCGGAAGTGGGCATGCATGTCTCGTCGAGCTTCCGCTATGACCAGAATACCGCGACCGACCTCGGCTTTGGCTGCCGGGTGTTTATCGGCCGCGGACATGAGCCTTCGAACGCCAACTATCGCGATGTGGAAATTCCGCACATCGGCGCGCTTCCCGCGGTCGTCGGCCTCTGATGCTTTCGCGCCGTCTCTTGCTGGGAAGCCTTGCTGCGGGGGTCGCGCTGGCCCCTGCCGACAGGCTGATCGGGAAACCCCGCAGGGGCGGCCGGATTCGCGTCGCCGGAATCGTCGCATCGACTTCCGATACCCTGGACCCGGCGCGTGCGGGCAATTCCAGCGACTACATGCGCATGTTCCTGCTCTATAGCGGACTGACGCAATACGATCGCGGGCTCGCGGTGAAGCCGGGTCTGGCGGAAACGATCGAATCCACCGACAATGTGACATGGACCATCCGCCTGCGCCGCGGCGTGCAGTTCCACAACGGCAAGTCGCTCGATGCTGGCGATGTTGTCCATTCGCTGCTGCGTCACCGTGATCCGGCGGTGGGATCGAAGGTCAAGGCAGTGGCGGAGCAGTTCGCCAGTGCGCGCCGGGTGAATGCGCACGAAGTGGAATTGCGCCTGATCGGCCCAAATCCCGACCTTCCCATCATTCTGGCGCAGCCTCAGTTCGTGATCGTGGAGAACGGCCGGCGGGAATTCAGCAAGGCAAATGGTACCGGGCCGTTCGCGCTCAAGGCTTTCGCGCCGGGCATCCGCACGATCGTGCAGCGCAATCCCAACTACTGGAAGCCGGGGCAGCCCTATCTCGACGAGATCGAGCTGATCGCGATTCCGGACGAGCTTTCACGGGTAAACGCTCTGCTTTCGGGCGACGTGCAGATGTGCATCTCTGTCAGTCCGGGATCGGTGAAGCGGGTGCGGGCATCGTCATCGCATCTGGTGATGGAGACCAAGTCAGGGCTCTATAGCGATCTGGTCATGCGGCAGGACAATCCAGTGACCGGCCATCCCGATTTCGTGCTGGCGATGAAGCACCTGATGGACCGGGACCTGATCAAGCGGGCGCTGTTCCGGGGTTTTGCGACGATTGCCAACGACCAGCCAATCTCGCCGCTGGATCCCTATTTCAACGCTGACATTCCGCAGCGCGCGTTCGACCCGCACAAGGCGAAGTTCCTGCTCAAGCGGTCTGGCCTCTTGGGCACTCGCCTGCCGGTCTATGTCTCGCCGGCGGCAACGCAATCCGTGGACATGGGGTCGATCCTTCAGGAGCACGCCGCGCAGATCGGGCTCAATCTGGCAATCAATCGCGTGCCAAGTGACGGGTATTGGTCAACCCACTGGATGAAACACCCGTTGACCTTCGGGAACATCAACCAGCGGCCAACGACCGACCTCCAGTTCAGCCTGTTCTTCCAGTCCAAGGCGACGGAGAACGAGGCGGGGTGGAAGAATGCGAAGTTCGACAAGCTGTTGATCGAGGCGCGGCAATCGCGCGACCCGGCACTGCGCAAGGCGATCTATGGCGAGATGCAATGGATGATCCATCGCACCGGGGGGCTGGGCATTCCGGTGTTCATAAGCCTGCTCGACGGCTATGACCGACGCATTCGCGGGCTTCAACCAATCCCGCTGGGTGGCCTGATGGGCTATTCTTTCGGCGAACACGTGTGGCTTGAAGCATGAGCGGCGCAGCTTCTGGTTCTCCCTGGCGTGGTCCGGCCCGCTTGGTGGCCAAGCGCATCGGCCTTGCATTCATCACCCTGCTGCTGGTTTCGGCGGTGGTCTTCACGATCAGCGGCCTGCTGCCGGGCGATGCGGCGCAGGAATTGCTGGGGCAAGGCGCAACGCCCGAACAGATTGCGGCTTTGCGGCATGAGATGGGCCTCGATCGGCCGGCCGTGGTCCGCTACTTCGAATGGCTGCGGGCCATCGCCGTGGGCGATCCGGGCAATAGCATCGTTGCCAACAAGCCAGTTGCCGAGATCATCTCCGAAAGGCTACCCAACACGTTGACTTTGGCGGGCTTGACGACCGTGTTTTCGGTGCCGTTCGCCTTTCTGATCGGCATCTGGTCCGCCGTTACGCGGGGAAGGTCTACGGATCGCGCGCTCAACATCATGACGCTGGCAATGGTGGCCCTGCCGGAGTTCCTGGTGGCGACGATTGCCGTGCTGGTGTTTTCGGTAAAGCTGCTGTGGCTCCCGTCGATCACCATTGTGCCGCAGGACCCGACACTGGGCGAGTTCCTGCGTGCCTATGCCATGCCGGTGATGGTTCTGGGCGTGGGTGTGATTGCTCAGCTGGGGCGAATGATCCGGGCGGCAATCATTGCCGAACTGGACCGACCCTATGTGGAAATGGCGCGCTTGAAGGGCGTTTCGCAAGCGCGCCTGATCGTGCGCCATGTCCTGCCCAATGCAGTGGGGCCGATTGCCAATGCGATGGCGCTGAGCCTTTCCTACCTTTTCGGCGGGGCGATCATCGTGGAGACGATCTTCAGCTACCCGGGGCTGGCCAGCCTGATGGTCAATGCGGTGACATCGCGCGACATGCCGCTGCTGCAGGCCTGCGCCATGATCTTCTGCGCGGCATACCTGCTGCTGGTGCTGATCGCCGACACGGTTGCCATCCTCGCCAATCCACGTTTGCGACAGGGATGACCATGGCCAATCTCATTCGCCGTGCAGGGCGCCTGCCGCTATCGGGCAAGATCGGGCTTGCACTGGTGCTGTTCTGGATCGTGGTTGCTGTGATCGGGCCATGGATTGCGCCCTATCCGCCGGGCTCCTTCGTAAATCAGGAAGTCTTTGCCGGGTCGAGCAGTGCCTACTGGCTGGGCAGCGATTTCCTCGGGCGCGACGTCTTGAGCCGTCTGCTTTCAGGCGCGCGCTTTACCGTCGGGCTTTCTGCGATCGCAGTGGCTATTGCCGCCAGTATCGGGACAGGCTTGGCCTTGACCGCAGCAGTGGGGCCACGCTGGCTGGACGAACTGCTTTCGCGCGCCATGGACACGCTGATCTCGATCCCCAGCAAGATCTTTGCGCTGGTGCTGGTGGCGGCGTTCGGATCCTCGCTGGTGCTGCTGACGACAATCATCGCCATAACCTACGTGCCTGGCAATTTCCGCATTGCCCGCTCGCTGGCGGTGGGGCTGGCGAAACTCGATTACGTGGAAGTGGCGCGGGCGCGGGGGGAAGGGCGGCTGCACCTGGCGCTGGTGGAAGTCTTGCCGAACATGATCAAGCCGCTGTTTGCCGATATCGGCCTGCGCTTCGTGTTCATCGTGCTGCTGCTGTCTGGCCTCAGCTTCCTGGGCCTCGGGCTGCAGCCGCCTGATGCAGATCTGGGGTCTTTGGTGCGCGAGAACACTTCTGGCCTTGCCGAAGGAGCGCTGGCGATCATTGCGCCCGCCGTGGCGATTGCCAGCCTGACGGTTGGAGTAAACCTGCTGATCGATGCCGCCACGCAGGGGAAGGCCGAATGACGATGCAGCCCCATGTGAAGGTGGAAGGCCTGTGCGTGACTGTCCGTGCGGCAGACGGCTATCCTTTGCGCATCGTCGATGACGTCTCGTTTGCCATCCAACGCGGCGAGGTGCTGGCGCTGATCGGGGAATCGGGTTCGGGCAAGACAACGATTGCGCTTTCGCTGATGGGCTATGCCCGCGGCGGGGCGAGGATTTCCGGCCAGATCAAGGTTGGCGATGCCGCGCTCGATGGTGCAGGCGCCAGCAGTCTGGCCGCGCAGCGCGGGCATCGCATTACCTATGTTGCGCAAAGCGCGGCGGCTGCGTTCAATCCTTCGCGTCGGGTGATCGAGCAGGTGATCGAGCCTGCGCTGATCCATGGCACTGCATCGGACGCCGATGCGCGCAGGCACGCGGTCGAGTTGTTCGAGGCGCTGGCGCTGCCCAATCCGCAGATCATCGGCAGCCGCTATCCCCACGAACTTTCAGGCGGGCAGCTGCAGCGCCTGATGGCGGCGATGGCGCTGATCACGCGGCCCGATCTGGTGATCTTTGACGAGCCGACGACGGCGCTGGACGTTACCACGCAGGTGGAAGTGCTGCAGGCCTTCCGCAAGGTGGTGCGCGAACAGGGCGCAACCGGCGTCTATGTTTCGCACGATCTGGCGGTGGTGGCGCAGATGGCGGACCGCGTGCTCGTGCTCAATCGCGGGACGGTGCGTGAGCAGAACACCGTGCAAGCAGTGCTTGAGACGCCTGCCGACGATTATACTCGCACACTGCTGGCAGCGGCCAAGCCCGTGGTCAAAGCCTCCGTACCGAGTGCGGCCGGGTCTGCCCCATTGCTATCGATTAACGGCATTCATGCAGGATACGGCCCGGTCGACCGGCAGGGACGCCCCGCGCATCCTGTGCTCAGCGATGTCAGCCTGACCGTACCGCGCGGCGGCGCCGTGGGAGTGATTGGGGAATCAGGCTCGGGCAAATCGACGGTGGCGCGCGTAGTGGCGGGGCTTCTGGCTCCTACGGCGGGCGAGGTCGTGCTGGATGGTCAGCCGCTGGCGGCCTCGCTCGGCGCGCGAAGCCGCGAGGAATTGCGCCGCATCCAGATCGTGTTTCAGAATGCGGACGTTGCGCTGAACCCGGCGCATTCAGTAGGCGAGATCCTCGGACGCGTGCTGCGTTTCTATCATGGCATGAGCGGCCTTGCTGCCAAGGCACGCGTGGCCGAACTGCTCGATCTGATCAAGCTTCCGGCCGGGGTGGCGGAGCGGCGTTGTGACGAGCTTTCGGGCGGTCAGAAGCAGCGTGTGAACCTGGCGCGCGCGCTGGCGGCCAATCCGGACGTGATTCTGTGCGACGAGGTGACCTCGGCACTGGATACCGTGGTGCGCGAGGCGATCCTTGAACTTCTGGCAGAATTGCGCCGCGATCTTGGCGTGGCCTATCTGTTCATCAGCCACGATATTGCGACGGTGAAGGCACTGTGTGACGAGATCGTCGTGCTCTACAAGGGCACACGCGTGGAAAGCGGCCAGAGCGCAACCTACGATGCGCCGCCCTATCATCCCTATACCGACCTGCTGATTTCCTCGGTGCCCGAACTGCGGACGGATTGGCTTTCGGGCGTAGGGCAAAAGGGCAAGGCACAGTTGGGCCTGGCGGAAGGCGATGCCGGGCTTTGCCGGTTCCTGCCGCGCTGCCCGGTAGCGATTGCGGGGCGGTGCGATACCAGTCCGCCGCCGCTGCGGGTGATGGATGCAGGCAATGTGGTGCTGTGTCACCGGACAGAGCCCGATCTGGCAGGCCGCGAGCTGCAAATGGACGGGAACCAGTCTTGAAGTTCATCACAGAAGAAGAGTCTGCTGCGCTCGTAACGCACGAGATGGCCTATGCCGCGGCGAGAGAAGCGCTGTGTGCGGTCGTCGAAGACGCGGTTCTCTTTCCAGCGGTGCTTGCCCATGGCACTGCCCCAACCAACCGCTTTTCGATCAAGTCGGCCTCGACCGGGAGCTTTGCGGGGCTGAAGGTCGGCTCGTTCTGGCCTGGTAACCCCGAGATCGGATTGCCCCGGCATAACTCCGTGATCCTGCTGTTCGACCAGAGTATCGGGCGGGTCGAGTGGGTCATCGAGGCGGGCAAGGTCAATGCCTATCGCACGGCGGCGGCCGATGCAGTTGCCGCCGATGTGCTGGCACGGCCGGATGCTTCGCTGCTGGCCGTATTTGGCGCTGGCAATCAGGCGCTGTTCGAATGCCTGGCCATTTCCCGCATCCGTCCGATCACGCAAGTTCTGGTCGCGGCGAGAGATGAGGCCAAGGGGCGCGAATTCGTGGCGGCGCTCGAGGCTGAGGGCCTCAAGGCAACGCTTGCCGATGCCCAGGGCGCCTGCGAGCGGGCCGATATCATCGTGACGGCAACGCCCGCCCGTGCGCCACTGTTCGAGGCGGAATGGGTCCGACCCGGTACGCACATTGCCAGCATGGGATCGGATGCGGCGGGCAAGCAGGAGCTGCCGCCCGCGCTCTTCGAACGCGCTGCGCTGTTCTGCGATTATCCAGCGCAGGCGGTGGTGATGGGCGACCTGCAGCACTTCACCGGCGATCGCAGCCGGATCACCGCGCTGGGCGATGTACTGCTGGGGCGCGCCGAGGGGCGAACGTCGCCTGATCAGATCACGGTGTTCGACAGTTCGGGCATTGCCCTGCAGGACCTGACCATTGCCCGCAGCCTGATTACCGCATGGGAAAGAGAAAACGCATGACGACAATGGAAGCCGGACAGACCGCAGTAGGTGCGGTGATGGATATTCGCGCCTATGCGCCCGTGGCCAAACCGTCGGCTGACTGGCTTGAAGGCCGTGCCGCTCCGGCCTTTGCCGATGACAAGGCGGTGGTTTCTGCCTTCGCACTGCGGGGCAAAGGGCAGGTTTCAACGCTGCCGGCCGATGAGTTCGTGCTGGTGCTGCAAGGCTCGCTTGAGGTTGCCGCTGAGGACGCGACGCTGTCACTAGGAGCAGACGACTGCTGCGCGCTGCCGTTCGGCTGCGGCTTTGGCTGGACCGCGTCGGACGATATGCTTGCGGTGGTCTATTCGGCGCCGACGGATCGCGCCGGGAACCGCACCACGCCGGTGATGATCGACAAGAATGCGCCGCTCAATCCTTCCAACCCGCCCGCAATCGAAAACCTGCTGGGCGAGGTGCCGACCTGCCGGGGCTTTTCGGACTACGTTTCGGCCAATGCCGAATTCTGCGCCGGAACCTGGGATTCCACGCCCTATCACCGCCGTCAGATCCCCTATCGTCAGGTGGAGCTGATGCTGCTGTTGGAAGGGGCGGTGACATTCACTGACGGGAATGGCAGCGTATCGTTCGGCAAGGACGACGTGTGCCTCTTCGTGCGCGGTGATGGCTGTGCATGGTTGAGCGAGGAATACGTGAAGAAGGTCTTTGCGACGCAACGCCCGCTTGGCTGACTTTGGAGCCGTCAGGGGCGGCATATTATACCGCGCCTGACGGCATCTTGCGCATGACCGCCGTGAAGATTTCCGGCTTTCGGAACATTTTACCAGCGCGAATCCGCTTTAACCTTGGCCAGCGCGCCGTAGGCTAAATTTCTGCCGGCGGTTGGTGTGGAGGAGTATCTTGCAGATGTCGGGGGCCAGGGTCGGGAGCGACAGCAACGGCGTGACTGCGCTGCGATCGGACCATCTCGTAGAGGCGCAGGGCCTCTCGCAGGCGCTCAAGTGGCCGTACCGGCTAGAAGACTGGCAATTTGCCTTCGAGCTGGGTCGTGGTTATGCGGTCGAAGCTGAGGGCCAGTTGCTGGGAACGGCGCTGTGGTGGCCCTATGGCGATGATTTCGCCACGATCGGCATGATCATCGTCTCACCCGATGCGCAGCGGCAGGGGATTGGCGGGAGGCTGATGGCGGCACTGCTGGCCGATGCGGCGGGACGGCGGATCACTCTGATCACCACCGAGGATGGCGAACCGCTCTACACCAAGCTGGGCTTTGCCCGTTGCGGCTTCATTACCCAGCACCAGGCTGTGCTGGACAAGGTTCCTGCGATCGACACCGCGGTACCGGTGCGGGCAGCAACGCCAAGTGACCGCGAGGCGATTGGTGCGGTCGATGCGGCGGCATCGGGCATGGACCGACGCGTCCTGCTCGACGCCCTGCTTGAGGTGGCAGACGCGGTGGTCGTCGAGCGCGCGGGCGTGATCTCGGGCTATGGCTGCGTCAGGCGCTGGGGACGCGGGGTGGTGATTGGTCCGGTGGTTGCTGCCAGTGCCGAGGATGCCAAGGCCATGGTTGCCGTACTCGCTTCGGCTTATGAAGGCGTTTTCGTGCGGATCGACGTGACCGATGTGAGCGGCCTTGCGCCGTGGCTGGTTAAGATCGGCCTGCCACAGGTGGATCGGGCGCCGATCATGGCGCTGGGCGCACCGCCGGTTTCTGCACCGGGGACAATGCTGGTGGCGCTTTCGAACCAGTCGCTTGGCTGAAGCCATTCTTACAGGCAGGATGTTGATGACCGAAGCTGCAGCCCTCGACGCCGAATTGGCAACTCCGGTTTCGCTGGAAACAGTGGCGACGCCGGCGTTGATCCTCGACGTAACCAAGGTTGATCGCAATATCGCGCGTCTGCGCGCGCATCTTGCAAAGCTTGGAACCGGGTTTCGACCGCACGTGAAAACGAGCAAGTCGATCGAGGTCGCGCGCAGGCTATTTCCGGAAGGAACAGGGCCGATCACCGTTTCGACGTTGGCCGAGGCGGAGTATTTTGCAGAAGGTGGGTTTGACGACATCACTTATGCCGTCGGCCTGAGCCTTGACCGAATTGCGCGGGCTCGCAAGCTGGTCACCAAAGGCGTGCGGCTTTCGGTGCTGATCGATACGCTGGAGCAGGCTCAAGCCCTGGTTGCTGCGGCGGGAGATGGCGGGCCGATGCCGGCCGTGCTGATCGAGATCGATTGCGACGGACATCGCGGGGGAGTTCTGCCGGACGACCCTGATCTTGTCGCTATTGCCGACGTACTGCGGAACGGCCGGGTGGAACTGGCAGGCGTGCTGACACACGCGGGAGAATCCTACAATGCGCGCGGCGGCGCTGGTTTGCCGGAAGCCGCCGAGGGCGAGCGGGCGGCAGCAGTGGCGGCGGCGGAAATGCTGCGGGCTGCTGGCCATGCCTCGCCCGTGGTCAGCGTCGGCTCCACGCCGACGGCGCATTTTGCGCAGGATCTTACGGGCGTGACCGAGGTGCGCGCGGGCGTGTTCAGCTTCTTCGATCTGGTAATGCACGGGATCGGCGTCTGTTCGCTGGACGACATTGCGGCATCGGTGCTGCTGACGGTGATCGGCCATCGCCCGGAAAAGGGTTGGATCCTGACTGACGGGGGCTGGATGGCCCTTTCGCGCGACAGGGGGACGCAGCGCCATCCGGTGGACCAGGGTTATGGCCTGGTCTGCGATATCGACGGCAATCCGTTTTCTGACGTGATCGTGGACGACGCCAGCCAGGAGCACGGCATCATCAAGGTGCGCCCGGGCAGCGGTGGCGTTCTGCCGAAACTGGCCATCGGTTCGCGCGTGCGGGTGCTGCCCAACCACGCCTGCGCCACTTGCGCGCAGCACGAGGCCTACAACGTGGTCGATGGCACGGGTCGCGCAATCATCGGCAATTGGCCACGCATGCGGGGTTGGTGACGCCGCCTTCCTTTCCGGAGCCCGCGAGGGTGGAGAACGACATGAAGATGACCTCCTACTGGCTCGATAGCGCGAAGCCCTTTGCCTCGGGCGCGCCGGGCGGGCCGAGTGGCACTGCCGATGTTGCCGTGATTGGCGCAGGTTTCACGGGTCTTTCCGCCGCGCTTGCGCTGGCCAGGAAGGGGGCGAAAGTCGTCGTCCTCGAGGCGGATCGCGTTGCAAGCGCGGCTTCGGGCCGCAACGGCGGTATGTGCAACAACGGCTTTGCCCAGGACTATGGCGGCATGGTCGAGAAGTTCGGGCTGGATCGCGCGAACATGCTTTACCGTGCCTTCGATGCCGGGGTGGATCTGGTGGAGCAGATCGTGACCGAGGAAGGCATCGAGTGCCATTTCGGACGCGTCGGCAAGCTGAAGCTGGCGGCAAAGCCCGAGCATTTCGAGAAGATCAAGCGGTCGCAGGATCTGTTGGCGCGTAATGTCGATCCCGAGACGAGCCTGGTCATGCCGCAGGACCTGCCAACGGAAATCGGTTCGGACATCTTTTACGGAGGCATGCTCTACGGCAAGAGCGCCAACATGCACATGGGCGAGTACGGGCAGGGCCTGGCCGAAGCCGTGGTGCGGCGGGGCGGTACGATCTTCGAGCATAACCCCTTGCTCAAGATGCGCCGCGTTTCAGGCACAAGCCATGAACTCACCACGCCGCATGGCAGCCTGATTGCCAATCAGGTGTTGTTGGCTACTGGCACGTCACGTGTTGGGCCGCTGGGTTGGTTTCGCCGTCGCCTGGTGCCGGTCGGAGCCTATCTGATCGCGACAGAGCCTTTGCCGGTGGATCTGCTTGACCGACTGACGCCGCGTCGGCGCAACACGGTCGATACGCGCAACTTCGTCAGCTATTTCCGCACGACCCCGGACAACCGCATCCTCTTCGGCGGACGGGCGCGCTTTTCGAGCCGCAGCGATCCGGCGGCTGATGCCAAGAGCGGAATGATCCTGCGGCGGTCCATGGCGGACTTCTTCCCCGAGCTGGCCGATGCGCGCATCGATTACTGCTGGGGCGGGATGGTGGACATGACCAGCGACCGCCTGCCGCGTGCCGGGGAGCGGGACGGCCTGTTCTATTCAATGGGGTACAGCGGCCACGGCACGCACATGGCGACGTACATGGGCAAGATCATGGCCGAGGTGCTGGACGGCAAGGCCGATGCGAACCCGTGGCGCGATTTCGATTGGCCAGCGATCCCGGGATACTTCGGGACGCCATGGTTCCTGCCGTTCGTCGGCGCCTACTACCGCTACAAGGACATGGTAGGATGAGCGATCCAGCGCAGGACGCACTGCAGGCGGTGCTTCCGCTCACGGGCAAGGCCTATATCGACGGCGAGTGGATCGACCTGCCCGGCGCAGAACGGCTGCCGGTGATCAATCCCGCCAATGGCAACTGTATCGCGCAAGTCGCGGCGGGCACGGCGGCCGATCTCGATCGGGCGGTGGCAGCGGCGCGGGGGGCCTTTGCCGCATTCTCGCAAAGCCCCGTGGCAGCACGAATCGCGCTACTGGAACGCGTCCACGCGCTGATGGCCGAACGGGCCGAAGAGCTGGCACAGGTGCTGGTGACGGAGATGGGCGCGGCGATCAGCTTTGCCCGCGCATCGCATGTACCGTTCGCGCTGGGCCATGTGCAGGCCGCGATCGAGGTGCTGAGGGACTACGAGTTCCTGACGATGCGCGGCACGACGGCCATCGTGCGCGAACCCATCGGCGTTGCCGCGCTGATCACGCCGTGGAACTGGCCGCTCTACCAGATCACCGCCAAGGTTGCCCCAGCGCTGGCTGCGGGATGCACGGTGGTGCTGAAACCCAGCGAGCTTTCGCCGTTGAGCGCGATCATGTTTGCGCAGATCGTGCATGATGCCGGCGCGCCTGCAGGTGTGTTCAACCTGCTTAACGGAACCGGCAGCGAAGCGGGCGCGGGCATGGCAGCGCACCCGGATGTCGACATGATCTCGATTACCGGATCGAACCGCGCTGGCGTATTGGTGGCACAAGGTGCGGCCCCCACGGTCAAGCGAGTGACGCAGGAGCTGGGCGGCAAATCTCCCAACGTGCTGATGCCCGATGCCGATTTCGAGCGCGTCGTGCCGTTGGGTGTGATGGCCGCATTCCGCAACGTCGGCCAATCGTGCAGCGCGCCAACGCGGATGATCGTGCCGCGCTCAGCCCTGGCACAAGTCGAAGCAATTGCGCGCAGAACGGTCGAAGGCATCATCGTGGGCGATCCGACCGAGGATGCAACGACGCTTGGTCCTATCGCTAATGCAGCGCAGCATCGTCGCGTTCAGACGATGATCGCGGTGGGCATCGAGGAGGGCGCGAGGCTGGTATGCGGAGGTCTTGGCAGTCCGGAAGGGCTCGATCACGGCCTCTTCGTCCAGCCGACAATCTTCTCCGACGTTTCCAGTGGGATGCGCATCGCGCAGGAGGAAATCTTCGGGCCGGTGCTGGTCATCATCCCTTACGACAACATCGACGAGGCGGTCGCGATCGCCAATGACACCGACTACGGCCTTGGCGGCCATGTCCACGGTGCCGACCTTGATCAGGCCCGCAGCGTGGCTCTGCGCATCCGCACGGGGCAAGTCCACATCAACTCGCCGGCGTGGGATCCTCACGCTCCATTCGGCGGCTACAAGCGGTCCGGCAACGGCCGCGAATACGGGCTCTTCGGCTTCGAGGAATATCTCGAGGTAAAGGCCATTCTTGGTTTCGCATGAAATCCGCGATCATCGGAGAAGCATGACATGCCCGCGCCCTTGAGGTTCATCGAATCCACTCCGGAACTGCCCAGTCAGGCCGACGTCGTTGTCATTGGAGCTGGCGTGATCGGTAGCTTTACCGCCTATTACCTGGCCAAGCGTGGCCTCAAGGTCGCGCTGATCGAAAAGGGGGTCGTCGGCGGGGAACAATCGAGCCGCAACTGGGGCTGGTGTCGCCAACAGAACCGCGACGAGAGAGAGTTACCGCTGGCGACCAAGGCGCTTGACCTGTGGGAGCAGTTCGGGATCGAGAGCGGCGAGGAAACGGGTTTTCGGCGCTGCGGCCTGTTCTATGTCAGCAATGACGAGTCTGAAATTGCGACGTGGGCGAAGTGGGGCGATTATGCCCGGTCCATCGGCGTGAAGACGCGCATGTTGAACAGCCAGGAGGCTACCGAGAAGGGGAGCTTCACCAAGCAGGTCTGGAAGGGCGGCGTGCATTCGCAGATGGACGGCATTGCGGACCCCGGTCTTGCGGTCCCTGCTGTGGCGCGGGCGATCATGGCGCTTGGCGGCACGGTGCATCAGGCCTGCGCGGCGCGCGGGATCGAGACGACCGGCGGGGCCGTGAGCGGCGTGGTGACCGAGCGTGGCACGATCGCCACGAAGCTGGTCATCCATGCCGGCGGTGCGTGGGCATCATCGTTCATGCGCCAATTGGGCGTGCGCTTCCCGCAGGCGACGGTGCGCCAGTCGATCCTTGCCGTTGGCACAGGCGACATGAGCCTGCCGGATGCATTCTACGGGGACTCAATGTCGATCACACGGCGCGGTGATGGCGCTCATGCGCTGGCCTACAGCGGACGGGCAAAGGTCGATCCGACGATGCAATTTCTGCAGTTCCAGAAGCAGTTCATTCCGATGTTCAAGCAGCGCTGGAAAAAGGTTTCCCCGGGGGGGCTGCAAGGCCTGCGCGCCGGACACGAGACACTTTCACGGTGGGCGCTGGATCGGCCGACGCCGATGGAAGCGCGCCGTATCCTCGACCCCTCTCCGGATGCAAAGACGATCCGCCTGACAGTGGAGCGCGTGTCGCGCCTCATCCCGGAAGTCGCACGGGCGCCCATCGTTGGAACATGGGCGGGCTTTGTCGACAGCACCCCTGATGGCGTGCCGGTCATCGGTGAGATACCGGCGGTTCCAGGCTTCATCCTCGCCGCCGGCTTCAGTGGACATGGCTTTGGGATCGGGCCGGGGGCGGGGCATCTGGTGGCAGACATCGCGACGGGGCAAGAGCCTATCGTCGACCCGCGGCCTTATCGGCTTTCACGCTTCGATCCCGGTGCAGAGATTGACGTTTCGGAATTCTAGCCGCGGCAAGTTTTTCCGGATTTCGCAATAAAATTCCAAATACCCGTCAAATGCGGCAGCTAGTTTTGATAACTGCCAGATAGAACGGGCGATGATCGGCGGCCCAGGTCGAACTGATGTGGTGATTTTCGCGGGAGTATCGGATGAAAGTTCAGGACGCGACGCAGATCGTGCTGCGAGACATGACCACAGACGATATTCACGATGTCGCCGATTTGTGCTTCGAGCAACAATGGCCGCACCGCGAAGAAGACCTCGAGAAACTGCTGGCTATTGGCAGCGGACTGGTTGCCGAGGTGGATGGGAAGCCGTGTGGCACGATCATGGCGTGGCGATTTGGGGAAAGCTTTGCGATGATCGGCGTGATCATCGTGGCGAGGGCGCAGCAGGGACGTGGGCTTGGCCGCGAACTGGCAAGTGCCATGCTGAAGCGGCTGGACGGCGTTACGGTGATCCTGAATGCCACTGACGAAGGCTTGCCGCTTTACTCGAAGCTCGGTTTCGTCGCGATGGGCAAGGTCCATCAGCATCAGGGCATCGCGCCGGTACAGCCTCTCGTCCAGCTCCGCCCCGGCGAACGGGTGAGACCGATGGGAGTTGCCGATGCACAGGTGCTTGACGCGCTCTACTCCTCGGCCACGGGCATGGACCGAAAGGCCGTGCTCGACGCCCTTCTTGCCGACGGCAGCGCGGTGGTGCTGTGCCGTGAACACGAGCAGACCGGTTTTGCCGTGATGCGAAGGTTTGGCCGCGGCTGGCTCATCGGTCCGGTGATTGCGCCGGATGCCACAGGCGCAAAGGCCCTGATTGCCCACTGGCTCGGGACACAGACGGGCAGTTTCTGTCGAATCGACGTGCCGGAGGTGACTGGGCTTGGTCCCTGGCTTGAAGAAGTCGGTCTGCCAGAGGTGGGACATGTTACGCGAATGGCACTCGGTCCCGCACCGGTTCCCGGCGACAATGTCGCTATCTTTGGTCTTGCTGCACAGGCGCTTGGTTGAACATGCTGAACTTGAAGGACCCCACCCTGCTGCGGCAGGCTGCTCTCGTCGACGGTGCCTGGATCTCTGCCGGTCTTCCCGCGCTTGAGGTGACCAATCCGGCCACTGGCGAAGTAATCGGCACCGTGCCCGATTGTGGTGCTGCCGAGGCGAATGCGGCAATCGATGCAGCGCAGGCCTCCTGGGCCGACTGGCGGCGGCGCACGGCGGGCGAACGTGCCGCGCTGCTGGAGGCGTGGCACGGCCTGGTCCTTGCAAATCTGGATGACCTTGCCCGGATCATGACGGCCGAGCAGGGCAAGCCCTTGGCCGAGGCGCAGGGCGAAATCCGCTATGCCGCAACCTTCATCAAGTGGTTCGCCGAAGAAGGCCGTCGCGTGGGCGGGCGCAACATCGCCTCGCCCGAACGGGATCGCCGGATCATCGTGCTGAGCGAGCCGGTGGGTGTTTCAGCTGCCATCACGCCATGGAACTTCCCGGCCGCGATGATTACCCGCAAGTGCGCACCGGCGCTGGCCGCAGGGTGCCCGGTGGTGATCAAGCCATCGGAAATGACGCCGTTCACCGCGCTTGCCCTGATCGAACTGGCAATCCGGGCAGGCTTCCCCAAGGGTACGATCAACCTGCTGACCGGAATGCCGCGCGCGATCGGCGAGGCGATCACGGCAAGCCCGGTAGTGCGCAAGCTGTCCTTTACCGGATCGACGCGCGTCGGTTCGCTGTTGATGCGGCAGAGTGCGGACACGATCAAACGGCTGAGCCTTGAGCTGGGTGGCAATGCGCCGCTGATCGTGTTCGATGATGCCGACCTCGATCTGGCGGTCAAGGCCACGATGGCAAGCAAGTTCCGCAACGCCGGTCAGACCTGTGTCTGTGCCAACCGCATTCTCGTTCACGCACCGATCTATGATGAATTTGCCGCGCGCTTGGGCGCTGCCGTCGAGGCGCTCAATGTCGGCAACGGCATGGATGCCGATGCGACAACCGGCCCCCTGATCAATCGTGCGGCGACCGATAAGGTGTCGGCGCATGTCGAAGATGCCCTGGGCAAGGGCGGGAAGATCCTGTTCTCGGGCAAGGGCGCACAAGGCGGCAACTTTGCCCGCCCGGTGATCATCGGCGAGGCAAATACCGGAATGCGACTGGCACGCGAAGAGACCTTCGGCCCGGTGGCTCCATTGTTCCGCTTCGAAACCGAGGACGAGGCAATTCTGTTGGCCAACGACACCGAATACGGGCTTGCCAGCTATTTCTACACATCCGGGCTAGATCGCGCATTCCGAGTAGCTGAAGCGCTGGAGGCGGGCATGATCGCGCTGAACACCGGATCCATAGCAATGGAAATGGCTCCCTTTGGCGGTGTCAAGCAATCGGGTCTTGGGCGCGAGGGCGGAACACTGGGCATCGAGGAGTACTTGGAAACCAAGGCCTTCCACATTGGTGGCCTGAAGATCTGAATCTGCGCGGCCTCAAGGGGGACTACATGAGCAGCAATACACGCAAGCACACCATCGCGGTGATCCCCGGTGACGGTATCGGCAACGAGGTAATGCCCGAAGGCATGCGCGTGCTGGAAAAGGCTGCGTCGCTATACGGCTTCGAGCTGGAGCAGAAGTGGCACGACTTTTCCTCGTGCGACTATTACGCGCGCCATGGCCGGATGATGCCGGAAAACTGGAAGGAAGAAATCGGCCGGCCCGACGCGATCTTCTTCGGCGCAGTCGGCTGGCCTGAAACCGTGCCCGATCACATTTCGCTCTGGGGCTCGATCATCCAGTTTCGCCGCGAATACGACCAGTACATCAACCTTCGGCCGGTGCGGCTGATGCCGGGCGTGCCCTGCCCGCTGGCCGGGCGCGAACCGGGCGACATCGACTTCTGGGTGGTGCGCGAGAACACCGAGGGCGAGTATTCTTCTGTCGGCGGGATCATGTTCCCCGGCACCGAGCGCGAGTTGGTGATTCAGGACACCGTCATGACGCGCGTCGGCGTGGATCGCGTGCTTCGCTATGCCTTCGATCTGGCCCAAACGCGTGTGCGCAAGCACCTGACCAGCGCGACCAAGTCCAACGGCATTGCCATTACCATGCCCTATTGGGATCAGCGCGTGGAAGCGATCGCAACCGAGTATCCCGACGTTTCTCACGACAAGTACCATATCGACATCCTGACCGCGCAGTTCGTGATGAACCCGGACCGCTTCGACGTGGTGGTCGGCTCCAACCTGTTTGGCGACATCCTTTCCGATCTCGGCCCGGCCTGCACCGGCACGATCGGGGTGGCGCCTTCGGCCAACATCAATCCCGAGGGCAAGCACCCTTCGCTGTTCGAACCGGTACACGGCTCTGCGCCGGACATTGCCGGGCAGGGCATAGCCAACCCGGTTGGCCAGATCTGGTCCGCCGCGATGATGCTGGAGCATCTGGGTGAGACCGATGCCGCCACCGCGATAATGCGGGCGATCGAACAGGTTCTGGCAACGCCTGCGGCACGCACGCGAGACCTCAAGGGAGCGGCAGGCACGGAAGAATGCGGCAAGGCAATCGCCGAGGCGCTTCAATAAGGGACAGGGTGTGGATGGTTTTGCGGCAGGCGACAAGTTCTGCCGCAAAGCTGCAAGATCACGGGCCATCATGTCGACAGCCATGGCCTTTCGGGCAAAAATGCCGACAGCGAGTCATAAGCTTGTCTTGCCGGAAACGCCCGGCCAGTCAGTCCGGAGGCCACCATCTTGCGCAGGATTTCTCCTTACATTTCAGCCGCCATCGCAGTAGCGACAGTGGGTGCGGCTTTCGCCTCGAGCACCGCAAGCGCCCACGCGATCTGGTTCGCTCAGCGGGCCAAGCAGCTCGCCATGGTCTACGGCGTCGGATCGGACGATCTTGATGCGGTAAAGCGCATGCCCCTGGTCACGTCGGTCACCGGCTATGATGCCGACGGCCTGCCGGTAACGGCATCGCTGCGCGCGGCGGGGGCGATCCCGGTGGTCGACAGTGATGAGCCGATGGCGGTGGTCGCAGCCGTGATGGACTACGGCGTGTGGTCCAAGGATGCCGCCGGCACCTGGCACAACAAGGGCCTCGACGAGGTCAAGGATGCCACGGTGAGCGAGCATAATTTCAAGTATGCCGTCCACATCAACCAGTTGCCATCGAAGCCCATGCCGCTCATCCCCGGCCACAAGCTGCAACTGATTCCGGCGGACAATGCCATTCCGCAAGCGATGGGCCAGCCGATCCGCCTCCGGGCGATGTTCGAAGGCAAGCCTGCCGCAAACGTGGCGATCCTGCACGATTACGTGAATGACCCCGACCAGAAGCCGTCGATGACCGACGCGCAGGGCTATGTCACTTTGCCGGTGCGAAATCAGGGGTTGAACGTGGTCGTCGGTATCCTCGTCGCACCTTCGGACAATCCGGCCAAGTACAAGCAAATGGAGCACCGCGCCTCGCTCACGTTCGTGTTGCCACACCTGCCGGAATGACCGCTGCCTCGGGGAGAATTGCAATGAACATGAAAAGAATCACCGCCGCCCTTGCCGGGCTTTCGCTGATCGCTTTCGCGGTATCCGCCAAGGCCCACGGTTCCATGAAGCCGCTGCATGGCGGGGTTGTGACAATGGTCGGTGAGACCGTTGTCGAACTGGTCCGCGCACCCAAGGGCGTCGATATCTACATCACCGAAGAGGACGAGCCGCTGGCGGCCACGGGCTTTTCCGGCAAGTTGATTGTCACGGCAGCGGGGGCCAAGGCGGAAACGCCGCTTGCGGCGCAAGCCGGCAACCGCATGTCGGCACCGGGGCTCAAGATCCCGGCTGGTGCCAAGGTGGTGGTCGCACTCACGGCCAAGGGCAGCGGAGCCAAGACGCTCGCTTCCTTCACGGTTAAGTGAAGCAGTGATGGTCCGCCCCACTGCCCTTTCGCTTCCGCAAGGACTGCTGCGATGGGCCGGGTGGGCCATCGCCCTCTTCATCATTCTTGCCCTGAAGTCGGCAGCGCACGCCCATGGCGTGGGCGAGGACGACCGTGCCTTCATAGAAGGCGCATCGGGGATGGCCATCGGCCCCTACATGTACCTCGGCGCCAAGCATATGGTGACGGGATACGATCACTTGCTGTTCCTGGTCGGCGTTATCTTCTTCCTCTACCGGCTGAAGGACGTGGGCACTTATGTGACGCTGTTTGCCATCGGCCACAGCACCACGCTGCTGCTGGGCGTCCTGTTCGACATCCGCGCCAACCCCTACATCGTCGATGCGATCATCGGGCTTTCGGTGGTCTACAAGGCGCTGGACAACCTCGACGGGTTCCGGACACTGTTCGGGCGGGCGCCCAATCCCAAGGCGGCAGTGCTGATCTTCGGGTTTTTCCACGGCTTCGGCCTCGCCACGAAGCTGCAGGACCTGACCCTCTCCGCCGATGGGCTGGTGCCGAACCTGATCAGCTTCAACATCGGCGTTGAGCTGGGCCAGTTCACCGCACTCGGAGCAATCCTGATCGCGATGAACCTGTGGCGGTCCACCAGCAGCTTTCGCCGCAGTGCCATTGCCGCCAATGCCGCGCTGATGTGCGCGGGCTTCGTGCTGGTGGGCTTCCAGCTCACCGGCTTTTTCACGCAAGGCTCGACGGGAGCGATGTGATGCAGGCCGAAATCGCAAATCCGGTGAATTCGATCCAGGTTCCGCCATCGACGCTTGCCAAGGCAACCGGCGGGGCGTTGCTGGCTGCAGCTGCCATATTGGTTCTGTTCGTGATGCCAGCGGAATACGGCATCGACCCGACCGGCGTTGGTCGGCTGACCGGAATCGTCGGCATGGGGGCGGGCGGCGAGGAGGCGACACCCGCCCCGGCTGAGGCTCCGGTCGAGTCTCGTGTTTCTGGGCCGGCGACCCCAACCAAGGCCGCGATCGTCCGCGAGGGCGACATGCGCAGCGACGAAATGACGCTGACGCTTGCGCCGCACAGTGGACAGGAAGTGAAAGCCCACATGCAGGCTGGGCAAAGCTATGTCTTCGAATGGTCGGCCAAGGGCGGACCGGTGAAGGCCGATATGCATGGCGAAAAGGTCAACGCCGCCGAGGGCGAGTTCACCAGCTATTGGGAAGAGAAGCAGATGACCGGTGGCAAGGGCAGCTTTACCGCGCCGTTCGACGGCACGCATGGCTGGTACTTCCGCAACAAGGGCGAAACGCCGGTCACGGTCACGGTAAGGACTACCGGCTTCTACAAGGATCTGTTCCTGCCAGAGGGCTGATGCAAGATGCGGCAGGGCAAGGTATTCAAGAAGGAAAGAGGGCAGGGATCATGGCCACCAGTATGACATTGCCTCCCGGGGGCATAAATGTTGCAGCAGGAGGGACAAAGGCCACGGCCCATGCCCGTCTGGCCAACATCGACGCGCTGCGCGGTTTCGTGATGGTGCTGATGCTGCTCGATCACCTGCGTGAGACGTGGTTCGTCAACTATCCGGTGACCGACCCGATCAATGCACTGACCATCATCCCTGCCGTCGGTTTTGCCCGGTTCGCGGTAAGTTTCTGTGCGCCGATCTTCGTCGCGCTGACCGGGCTTGGCGTCTACCTTTTCAGCGTCAATCACACGGTCGAGGAGACCACTGAATACCTTCTCAAGCGTGGCTTTCTGCTGATCGTGATCGAGCTGGTCTATCTCTCGCCGCTCTATTGGGGGATCGTACCGCAGCCGACGTTCTGGCTTCAGGTGATCTGGGCAATCGGCATATGCATGATCCTGCTGGCGGCCTTCATGCGCCTGCCACGGCCGGCGATCATTGCGCTGGGCCTTGGCATCGTATGCTTCCACAACCTGCTTGATCCGATCGTGCTGACCAAGGACGATGCCCTGTTCCCGGTCTGGGCCCTGCTGCACCAGCGTGACGCGTTCGACTTGCCGCTCGGCTTCGTGGCCAAGACAACCTATCCGATCCTCGCATGGCTCGGCGTGATCCTGCTCGGCTTCGGCATCGGGCCCTGGTTCACCGGAGAGGTCGCGCCCGCAGTCCGGCAAAAGCGCCTGCTGGTGCTGGGCTTCGGCATGATCGCCGCGTTTGTGCTGCTGCGCCTGCTCAACGTCTACGGCGACAAGCCGTGGTTCGTGGTCGAAGGCGATCCGGTTCGCACGGTCATCAGCTTCATCTCGATGACGAAGTATCCGCCGTCGCTGCTGTTCCTGCTGCCGACGCTTGGAGGCGGGGCACTGCTGCTCGTGCTGTTCGAGAAGATCAATGACTCGCGCCTGGTCGCGGCATTGGCGATCTTCGGCGGCGCACCGATGTTCTTCTATCTGCTGCACCTCACGGTTCTTCGCATCCTCTACCACAGTGCTCTTGCCATCTGGGGTCCGAACAACGGCACCGCCTACATGTTCGACAACTACAACTGGGTGCTGCTGTGGTTCGTGGCGATGATCGTGCCACTTTATCTGCCGACCGTGTGGTACGCTCGTCTGAAGCGCCGCCGCCGTGACATCACCTGGCTCAAGTACTTCTGAGCTTTGCGTCATGCCGGGCCTGCGAGGCCGGGGCAAAGGAGGCGTGCGGCAGAATATGCCGCGCGCCTTCATGTCAAAAGGACGCCGATAATCATTTGCTTGCTCATTCGGCGAAACCCGCTTGGGGCGCTGACATAGCCTTCAGCGAATGCTACGGAATGGACGAAACGCGATGACCAACCCAACAAACCGTTCCCTCATCGATATCGACCGCGACCATCTGATCCACTCGGTCACGTCGTTCAGGGGGCACGAGCAGCATGGCGCCATCGTGCTGGAAACCGGCAAGGGCATGTGGTTGACCGATGCGGACGGCAACCAGTTGCTCGATGCCTTTGCCGGGTTGTGGTGCGTCAATGTCGGCTATGGTCAGGATTCGATCGTCGAGGTTGCGGCAGAGCAGATGCGCCGCCTGCCTTATGCCACGGGCTATTTCCATTTTGCCAGTGAACCGGCCATCCGCCTTGCGGGGGAATTGACTGCCGCCGCGCCCGATGGCTTGGACCATGTGTTCTTCACCCAGGGCGGCTCTGACGCGGTGGACAGCGCGATCCGCTACATCGTCCATTACTGGAATGCCGCCGGGAAGCCCGACAAGAAACATTTCATCGCGCTGGAATGGGGATATCATGGATCTAGTAGCCTTGGCGCCGGGCTAACCGCGCTGGGCAACTTCCACCGCAATTTCGATCTGCCACGGCCATGGCAGCACCATATCGCCTCGCCATATCAGTATCGTCATCCTCAAGGGGACGATGACGCGGCCGTGATCGCTTCCACAGTCGCAGCGCTTGAGGCCAAGGTGGCAGAACTCGGGGCGGACAACGTGGCGGCATTTTGCTGCGAACCGATCCAGGGTTCGGGCGGGGTGATCGTGCCCCCGAAGGGCTGGCTCAAGGCTCTTCGCGAAGCATGTACCCGACTTGGCATCCTGATGCTGGTGGACGAGGTCATCACCGGCTTTGGCCGCACCGGGCCGTTGTTTGCCTGTCTGGATGAAGATGTCTCTCCAGATTTCATGACCACGGCCAAGGGCTTGACGTCTGGATACATACCGATGGGCGCCATGTTCATGGCCGACCACGTCTACCAGACCATCGCCGACGCAGCGCCTGCCGCGCTGCCGATCGGCCATGGCCAGACGTATTCTGGCCACCCCGTGGCCGCTGCGGTGGGCCTGGAAGTGCTGCGCCTTTATCGTGAGGGCGGCCTGCTGGAAAATGGCCGCGTGACGGGTGAGCGGTTCGCGCAACACATGGAACGGATCAGGTCACATCCACTGGTTGGCGACGTACGCTATCGCGGGATGTTGGGTGCGATCGAACTGACCCCGAACAAGGCGACGAAGGCAATTTTCGATCCATCGCTCGACATTGGCGGAAGTCTGTCGAAGCTGACCTATGGCAATGGGGTGATCGTGCGCTGTTTTGCCAATGCAGTCATTGGTTTTGCACCGGCGCTATGCTGCTCGCTCGACGAAATGGATATGATCTTCGAACGGGTAGAACGGTCGCTTGACCAACTGCTTGAGCAGCCCGACATTCGCGCGGTCGTCGCGCTGCAAGACGCCTGACGGGGGAACAAACCATGCTGCCCGGACCCAAGCTCGACAGGATAGACCTCAAGATCCTTGCCAAGCTCCAGCAGGAGGGCCGGATCACCAACGTGGAACTGGCCGATGCGGTCGGCCTTTCGCCGAGCCCCTGCCTGACGCGGGTCAAGCGCCTGGAAAAGGCCGGATATATCACGGGCTATGGCGCACACGTGAATTTCAGCAAGCTGGGTGAATACCTCACGGTATTTACCGAAGTCACGCTCAGCGAACATCGCCAGGGCGATTTCAGCCGTTTCGAAAGCCGCATTGCCAAGCTCGACGAGATCGTCGAATGCCACCTCGTTTCAGGCGGCTATGATTATCTGCTCAAGTTCGTGGCGCGCGGTGTTTCACACTATCAATCGATCATGGAAGGCATGCTCGAAAGTGATTACGGCATCGAGAAGTACTTCAGCTACATCGTGATCAAATCACCCTTCATCAAGCACAGACTCCCGATCCAGAACCTGTTTGGACAGACGCATGGCTGACCAGGTTCAGTTGCAAGCGGATCTTTTGAATGATCTCGTCGCACTGCGTCGGGATATCCATGCCAATCCGGAACTCGGGTTTTGCGAGCAGCGGACAGCAGGCCGCATTGCTGATGAGCTGCGCGCACTTGGCATCGAAGTGCATGAAGGCATCGGCACGACTGGAGTTGTCGGGGTCCTGAAGGGCAGGCGCGAAGGATCGCGCACACTTGGCCTGCGGGCAGACATGGACGCCCTGCCGATTCAGGAAATGACCAACTTGCCCTGGGCCAGCAAGACGCCCGGCTCCTTCCACGGCTGCGGGCATGACGGCCATGTCGCCATGCTGTTGGGCGCTGCCCGGGTTCTGGCTGCCGATCCCGATTTTGCCGGTACGCTCCACCTCATCTTCCAACCTGCCGAGGAAGGGCTTGGCGGCGCGCGCGTGATGATCGAGGAAGGGCTGTTTGACCGCTTTCCTTGCGATCGGGTCTATGCCTTGCACAACTGGCCCGGTCTTCCTGCCGGGACGATCAGCACGCGCCCCGGCGCAATCATGGGCGCGGCAGACAAGTTCCGGATCACGCTGACCGGCAAGGGCGGACACGCAGCGATACCGCAGGACAGTCCTGATGCGATCCTTGCTGCGGCCAGCCTTGTCCAGCAACTCAACACCATCGTCAGTCGCGCCGTGCCGCCTTATGCGTCAGCCGTGCTTTCAATCACGCAGATTCATGGCGGCCACGCGCACAATGTGATCCCAGCAGAAGTCATGGTGGCCGGTACTGTCCGCACGTTCGACCCGGCCGTGCAGGATCGGATCGAAGACCGAATGCGGGCGATGCTGGAGGGCATCGCAACGTCGTTCGAGGTTGAATGCGCGCTCGATTACGACCGTTACTACCCGGCAACGATCAACGATGCCCAGGCTGCCGCCGACGTCCTTGAAGTGGCCGCGACCGTTGGAACGGCGGAACTTGCCCCGGAGCCCGCACCTACTTCGGAAGACTTCTCCTTCATGCTGCAGCAGCGCCCAGGAGCCTATATCTGGCTTGGGCAGAGTACCCATGAGCACACGGCTCCGCTTCATAATCCGCAGTACGATTTCAACGATGCTGTGCTTGAAAACGGCGTGCGGTTGCATGTTGCGCTGGCGCGGCACTGGCTCAAGTAGCATTCGGACACTTGCAGGAAGCCCGAAGCACACACGCGTTTCTGATCGGGGAGCTTTACCCACGGGATCTGTCAGAATGGCGATTGGGTCAAAAAAAGGCCGGCCCGAAGGCCAGCCTTGAAAAGTTTGGGAGAGGATGCCTGAAAGGCACCTCGCATATGCGGTAGCTTTCATTCTTTGGCAAATGCGAACGGCTACTTCATAGTTGCAGTTTCTGCATCCGCCTCTTGGTCACGGGTATCGGTTCAAGGAGTGATCCCGACCGCGTCCTTTACACGTTGCAGGGCCGCATCGACCGGCGATGGCTCGGCAAGTATCGTGAAGGTTCCGTTCATGGCAAAGACGCAATGTCCATGGACAGTCGCCAGCAGCGAGCGCGTGAGGTGTTCCGCCAGATCCTTCCTGTCGGGAGTCAATGCGGCGCGCACTTCCTGAACGACGACGTCGAAAATAGCGCGCACTTCGTCTTGGTATTCTGGAGGAGGCGTGCAGTCTTCCGGCAGCCGGAAATCATAGATCGCCGCCCAAGCGTGTCGGTGGCCTTTTGCAAATTCGAAATAGGCCGTAATAGCTGCCGCGAGCCTTTCGTGAGGCGGGCTCGGTTCTCCCATGGCTGCCAGACGCCGCCGAAGGTGGTCGCGCCACAGCGCCAAGGTTCGCCCGTTGATGGCAAGGATCAGCGCGTCGTAGCTGCCAAAGACGTTGTAGATCGTGCCGATCGAATAGCCGATGCGTTTGGCTACTTCGCGCGCCGAGAAGTGTGCAAATCCCACTTCCTCCATGTGCCTATGCCCAGCGGCAACGATGATTTCGCGCAACTCGTCGCGGCTATGATCCGATCTGCGTCCCATGGCGTATGGCTAAGGCATAAATTGAACACTGTCCATTATTTTAATTGAACAATGTATAATTGTCGGCTAACCTGCGAGTCGCGAAGGGGAGAGGGTCTGGATTGGCCTGGCTTTCTGCCCTTAACCCGTCCGGAACACTTGTTCCGGTATTGGCAGCTTTGAATTGCAAAGGGTTCCAGATGTCCGCACCCGATTTCAGCCTGCTTGCCAAGCGCCGTTTCGGCCCGATCTTCTCGGTCCAGTTCCTCGGTGCCTTCAACGACAACCTCCTGAAGTTCGCGCTGCTGTTCCTCGCCAATTTCGGCATCCTTTCTACCGATCCCGAAAAGGCAAAGTTGCTGGCAGCAGTGGCTACGGGCCTGTTCATCCTGCCCTACTTTCTGTTCTCCTCGCTCGCCGGACAGCTTGCCGATGCGATGGACAAGGCGCGCCTCATCCGTTGGATCAAGGCTGCCGAAGTCGCCATCATGGCCATAGCGCTAGCCGGTTTCTGGTACCTGTCCCTTCCGCTGCTTCTTGCCAGCCTGTTCCTCATGGGAGTGCACTCGACGCTGTTCGGGCCGGTCAAGTATTCGATCCTGCCCCAGCACCTCCATGCTGGCGAAGTGATGGGCGGGACCGGATTGATCGAGGGCGGCACTTTCCTTGCAATTCTTGGCGGACAGTTGCTGGCGGGCGTCATCCCTCCTTGGGAAGCGGGGCTTGCCGCCTTTGGATTTGCGCTGCTTGGCTTTGTGATGAGCCTTGCCGTGCCCGGTGCTCCGCCAAGCGGCAACGGCCACGCGATCGATCGCAACCTGTGTCGTGGAACCCGGGCCATTCTCGCCACAGCCCGTGAAGGTCGCGGCGTGTGGCTTTCGATTCTCGGGATCAGTTGGTTCTTCGCTGCGGGCGCGGTCCTGGTGAGCGAGTTCGCGCCGCTCGTCTCGGGTACGCTGGCGGCACGGCAGGAAGTGGCGACGCTGTTTCTGGTGGTTTTCTCGGTTGCCATTGCGGTCGGCTCCCTGATCGTGAATCGTTTGCTGAAGGGTGAGGTCTCGGCCCGCTACGTGCCGATCTCGGCCCTTGTCCTTGCCGCGGGTCTGATCGATCTGTGGATCGCCACAAGCGGGTTTGAGGTGCGGACCGCCGGAGCATCGGTGCCGCAATTCCTCGGCACGCCGGGCGCCTGGCATATTCTTTTTGATCTTGCAGTGATCGCAGTCTCCGGCGGAATGTTCATCGTTCCGCTCTATGCCATCCTTCAGGTAGCCAGCCCCGAGGACAAGCGCTCGCAGATCATCGCTGCCAACAATGTCGTGAATGCCGGACTCACGGTACTCGCGGTGCTTGCCATCACGGGCTTGCTGGCCGCCGGTGTGGACATACCTGGTCTGATCGGCGCTCTCGGCTTTGCCACGTTGTTCGTCGCGCTTGCCTCTGTCTGGCTGCTGCCAGAGACGCTGTTCAAGGACGTGATCCGTCTCACCTTGCGCGTACTCTATCGCGTGGAGGTTTCTGGCATGGAACACATGCCCCGGGCGGGCGAACGTGCTGTAGTGGTCGTAAACCACGTGAGCTTCCTTGATGGGGTGCTGCTGGGGGCATTTCTGCCCGGGAAGCCCACTTTCGCGGTCAATACCCAGATAGCGCGATCGGTCTGGATCAAGCCTTTCCTGAAGCTGTTCCGGGCCTTTCCGGTCGATCCCACCAACCCGATGGCGGCCAAGGCGATGGTCAAGGCAGTGAAGGAGGGACGAACCCTGGTGATCTTTCCGGAGGGCCGGATCACCCGCACCGGCGCACTGATGAAAGTGTTCGATGGCCCTGGCATGGTTGCCGACAAGGCCGAAGCGCCAATCATTCCGGTGCGCCTCGACGGACCACAATATACGCGGTTCTCGAGGATGCAGGGCAAGGTGCGCCTGCGTTGGTTCCCGAAGATCACACTTACGGTCCTGCCGCCGCGCCATTTCGCCATCGAAGGAGAAATGACCGCGCGCCAGCGTCGCGCGATTGCTGGACGACGGCTTTACGACGAGATGAGCACGATGATGTTCGCGACCTCGGACACCGATCGCACCTTGTTCAGCGCTCTGGCCGAGGCTCGCGCCATCCATGGCGGCAAGGCACTTGTCGTGGAGGACGTGAAGCGCGAACCGATGAGCTACGACAAGCTCTTCGCCGCAACTACCCTGCTCGGCAAACGACTGGCCCGCGATACGGCGCTGGGCGAGGCGGTTGGCCTGCTGATGCCCAATGTGAATGGCGCGATAGCAGCCTTCTTCGCATTGCAAGCTATCGGTCGCGTTCCGGCCATGCTCAATTTCACCGTCGGCGCGGCCAACATGCGTTCGGCATGCGCTACCGCGGCCATCCGTACTGTTGTCACCGCCCGTGCCTTTGTCGATCAGGCCAAATTGCATGACGTGGTTGCAGCACTCGAGGCTGACGGGCTGCGCATCGTGTGGCTCGAAGACATCGGCGCAACCATCGGGACATTCGAAAAGCTGCGCGCCCTGCTGGGTGCGAGCAGTGCCGAACACCGGCATCTCAAGCTGGGAATCTCGCCCGATGCACCTGCGGTCATTCTCTTCACAAGCGGCTCGGAGGGCGTACCGAAAGGCGTCGTGCTGACGCACCGCAACCTCCTGTCGAACTGCGGACAGCTTGCTGCCCGCATCGATTTCAACGCCTCGGACATCGTGCTGAATGCGCTGCCGGTGTTCCACTCCTTCGGCCTGACGGGGGGAACGTTGCTGCCTCTGTTGAGCGGGATCCGGGTGGTCCTCTATCCGAGCCCGCTGCACTATCGCATCGTGCCGGCACTGGCTTATGACGCCAATGCCACCATCATGTTCGGCACCGATACCTTTCTTTCAGGCTATGCCCGCATGGCCCACAGCTACGATTTCTATTCACTGCGCTATATCTTTGCCGGGGCCGAGAAAGTGCGTGACGAGACGCGAAGGACCTATGCCGACAAGTTCGGCCTGCGCATTTTCGAGGGCTATGGCGCGACTGAGGCGGCGCCGGTCATCGCGGTCAACACGCCGATGCATTTCATGGCGGGCAGTGTCGGCCGCGCCTTGCCCGCAATCGAAACCCGCCTGGAAACCGTGCCCGGGATCGAGGAAGGCGGACGCCTTTACATTCGCGGCCCCAACGTCATGGCAGGATACTATCTCGCCTCCGATCCGGGCAAGCTCCAGCCGCCACTGGAAGGCTGGCACGATACCGGCGATATCGTCACCATTGACGAGGCAGGCTTCATAACCATTCGTGGCCGGGCCAAGCGTTTCGCCAAGATCGGCGGCGAGATGGTCTCGCTCCCTGCTGTCGAGGGCTACGCAGCCAGGTGCTGGCCCGGTTTCGACCATGCCGTTGTGACCCGGCCAGATCCGAAGAAGGGTGAACAACTCGTGCTCTTCACCACTGCAACTGCGGCAGAGCACAAGGCGCTGCAAGGCTGGGCCAAGGCCAATGGCGTGACCGAACTGATGGTGCCGCGTGACATCCGTGTGGTGGAAGCACTGCCCGTGCTGGGAACCGGCAAGCTCGACTACGTTACCATGAGCGACATGGCCCTGCTTGTGCCTGGTAACCCTGTGGCGAACGAGCCGGACGATATGACAGAAGGATTCGCGACCGCGGACGACGCCTGATCGCAAGGCGTATGTCGGCCGAATTTCATGTGCTTGAGGCCGGTGCAGGGAGTGCTGCGCTGTTGCGGGGCACTCCGGCCAGCTCAGCGCAACTGTATCAGTGCTGCGACTGCACATCCCCGGGTTGCATCGCCGCCCTTTATTCTGGTGCGATCCGGCGGCCCCCTTGGGCAGGGTCTGTCCAGCCGAGAAACGTGGAAGCACAAAACTGCCTAACCCTATTGGGTTATGCGCGATGGTGTCAGGTGCGATAGTTTTCGATCCGGAACGTCAACACGCCCAGGAACAGGCCAAAGAGCCGCGGGCTGCCCGGAGAGATGCCCCATGAAATTCTCGATCATCTATGAAGCGCAGATGGTGGATGCCAGTCGCGAAAACGAGCGCGCGGTGTTCCTCCAGATCGTCGAGCAGGCCAAGTTCGCCGAGGAGATGGGCTTCGACTGCATCTGGTGCGTCGAGCATACCGCGCTGACGCAGTACGCGCACATGTCTGCTCCCGAGACGGTGCTGGCGTTCATCGCCGGGGCGACGAGCCGCATCCACATCGGGCACGGCGTTGTCTGCCTGCCGCCGGCGATGAACCATCCGGTCAAGGTGGCCGAGCGCATCGCCACGCTCGACATTCTTTCGAAAGGGCGCCTGCACTTCGGCGTGGGCAAGGGCGGCACGCAGCAGGAGGCCGGGACCTTCGGTTATGACCTGAACGAACTGCAGCCGATGATCGATGAATCGATGTACCTGATCCCCAAGATCATGGTGCAGGACGAGATCGAGCACGACGGCACCTACATCAAGATCCCCAAGCGTCCGATCCACCCGAGCCCGTGGCAGGACCCTCATCCGCCGATGTACATGGCCTGCACGCGCGAGAACACGCTGGTGGCGGCCGGCAGCCGCGGCATCGGCGCGCTGGTGCTGGGCTTTTCCGGGCCGGACGAGATTGCCAAGAAGAACGCGATCTATCGCGAGGCTTTCCGCACCCGCAAGGCCGAGGATCAGGTCGGCTTCCGCCCGACCGAGCATCTTGCCGCGCTCTGCGCCGCTACCGTGCTGGATGACCGCGAGAAGGCGCGCAAGATCGGCCTGCGCGGCCAGCGCTTCTTCGCCGAGTCCATCGCCTACTGGTATCAAGGCGGAGCCAAGCCCTCCGTCGACGAGGACCTCGACGCAGAGGATCACGCCAAGGTGCTGGAGCAGGGCAAGCAGGCGACCATCGCTTACCTGTCCGAAGAGGCGATCCCGGTGGGGGACGAGCACCTTTCCAACTACACCGTGGCGCAGGACGCCTATGGCACGCCCGACGATTGCATCCGCTATGTCCAGCGGCTGAAGGACGCCGGCGCCGACGAGATCCTCTTCATCTTCCAGATGGGCGGCATCCCGCACGAGGTGATCATGGAAACCATCCGCAACATCGGCGAAAAGGTGATCCCGCACTTCAGGGCGCTTGAAGTGGCCGAAGCGGGAGAGATGGAAGCGGCGGAATAAGCACTGTCAGTCCGCGCGCGCGCCGCCTATGCTGTGTGGATGGGCGGCGCTGTCGATGAAGGGTTTTCGGATCTGCTGGCCCGGCTTTATGCCGGGGTCGGCCCGGTGGGGGACGGGGAGGCGGAGCCGTGGCGCGGGTTTCTGGAAGCGCTGGCGCGGTGGATGGAGGCGAGCTTTGCCACGCTGATCATCACCGCGCCGGGCAAGCGCCAGCCCGCGACGTTCCTCACGCCGGGATCGGATGCGGCGTTCGATGCAGCCTATACCGAGACGCTGTTTGCCGAGGACCCGTTCCAGGGACTGAGCGACGGGGTGGTGACATCCTATGCGGAGTTCATGGCGCAGCTGCCCGACAGCGCATTTGCCGCCTATCGCCAGGCGATGGCGAGCAGCGGGTTCGACCAGGTGCTTGGGATCGACCTGCACTTTGGCGGCGGCCATTCGGCCGGAGGCAGGGGAGGGCGGCCGGACGAGGGGCGCTATGAAGCGCGGTTCCGTATCAGCCGGCACAATTCGCTGCCCGATTTCACGCGGGAGGAGCGGGCGCGACTGCAGGCGCTGGCGCAGCATTTGCGTATTGCCGTTTCGCTGTTCGAGAAGCTGCAGTTTGCCGGGGCCGAACACGGCATGTTCCATGCCACCGCGCAAGGGCTTGGCCTTGCGCTGCTGGTGCTGGATCGCAACCGGCGCATCGTCAGCAGCAACGCCCTGGCCGAGGCGCTGTTGGCCCAGGACGAAGGCTTGCGCCGGAGGGGCGACGAGCTGGTCCTTGCCGATGCGGCGCAGCACAAGCTGGTGGGCGAGCTGCTGGCGCAAGGGGGCGAGCTTGGACTCACCCGCTTCCGCATCGAGCGGCCAGGGCGGGGCGATCTGGTGGTAACGGCGCGGCCGGTAGAGCTGAACGCGATCCACGGCGGGGCCGGGGCGCTGGCGCTGTTCCTTGCCCGCCCGCACCGGCAGGCGGGGCCGGAAAAGGGCCTGGAGAACGGCAATGATCCCCAGGTGCTGCGCGACCTGCTTGGCCTGACCATGGCCGAGGCGCGTCTCGCCGCAGTGCTGGGCGAGGGGCTGAGCCTGGTCGAGGCGGCGCGGCGACTGGGAATCGCCCACAACACGGCGAAAGTGCAGCTGCGATCGGTCTTTGCCAAGACCGGGGTGCATCGCCAGGCGCAGCTAGTCGCGCTGCTGGCCTCCATCGGCGGATAGGCGACTCGCGCAATTCCGCCAGTTTGCGCGGGGCGGCTCTTATGTGTGGCCTTGAAAGGCATATGCGCAAATAAAAGACGCTTGAAATACGCAAATTGCGCGATACATAGGAGGCAGACAAGGCGATACGAGGTTTGGGAGAGCGATGTCCGACATGTTGCGCGATAGCACTCGCCCGCAGGAGGTCGCCTCTGCCGATGCCGTGGTGGCGCGTGTGACCGGGCCGGGATCGCCGTTCGAGATCGGCGAGCGTGACGGCTTGCGCCAGTTCATTGCCGCGCCGCCCGATCTCAACCTTCTGATCGAATCCGCGCGTCGGTTTGGAGACCGCACTTGCGTGGTCGATTTCGACAGTGCGGGCGCCGAACGGCGCATGTCCTACGATCAGGTATTTTCCTGGCGCGACCAGCTGGTGCCGATCCTGCACATTGCCCGCGGGGACCGCGTGGCCATTGCCATGCGCAACCGCGCCGAATGGCTGGTGGCGTTCCTTGCCGTGATGAAGGCGGGCGGGGTGGCGGTGCTGGTCAACAGTCGTGGCTCCGGCCCGGAAGTGCTGGCGATGCTCGAGGATGTCGACCCGGCAGTGGTGCTGGCCGACAGCGAGCGCACTGCCGCGATCCGCGAGGCCGGGTTCGAGGGCCGGGTGCTCGACCTGACCAAGCCATGCAACGCCGACGAGCTGGCGCGCCGCACTGCCGATACCAGTCCTGATGCCAGTGTGGCAAAGGCTACCGACCCCTGCGCGATCCTGTTCACCTCGGGCACCACGGGCCGGGTCAAGGGCGCGGTGCTTTCGCATCGTAATGTCATCACCGGGCTGATGTCGACGCAGATGTCGGGCATGATCGTGCTGGGAAACATGGCGGCGCAGATGGGCACCACGCCCGAGGCGCTGATGGCGCAGATGCCGCAGCAGGCCTCGCTGCTGGTCTATCCGCTGTTCCACGTTTCGGGGCTCGGCTCGGGCTTCCTTTCGCCCTTCCTGGGCGGGGGCAAGGTGGTGATCATGCGCCGCTGGGATGCCGAGGAAGCGGCGCGGCTGATTGCTGCTGAACAGATCAGCATGTTCAGCGCCGTGCCGACGATGCTGTGGGACATCCTCCACCGCGCGCGGATCGACGGGACCAGCCTTTCATCCTTGCGCAACATCGGCTGTGGCGGACAGGCGCTGCCGGTCAACCTCGTCGAGGAAGTCCACGCGCTGTGCCCACATGCGCAGATCGGCACCGGCTATGGCATGACCGAGTGCTCGGGCGCGATCGCGCAGGCTGTGGGGCCGGAGTTCATGGCGCGACCGGCGGCGGCCGGGCGCAAGCTCGCCATGGTGGAAGTGCGCATTGAAGGGCCGGACGGGCAGGTGCTGGGCGAAGGTGAGACCGGCGAGATCGTGGTGCGCGGCGCGCAGGTCATGCAGGGCTACTGGAACCGCCCGGAGGAGACCGCTGCCGTGCTGACCGAGGATGGCTGGCTGCGCACCGGCGATGTCGGGATGGTCGATAGCGATGGCTATGTCGTCATCGTCGACCGCAAGAAGGACATGGTCATCTCGGGCGGCGAGAACATCTACTGCGCCGAGGTCGAGCGCGTGCTGGGCACGATCCCCGGCCTGACCGAGTGCGCTGCCTTCGGCCTGCCTGACGAGCGGCTGGGCGAGCGGCTGGTCGCCGTGGTCATCGCGCCGAACATAGACGAGGCGGGGGTGATTGAATGGGTCGCCAGCCGCCTTGCCCGCTACAAGGCGCCCACCCGGGTCGCCGTCACTACCACGCCACTGCCGCGCAACGCGCTGGGCAAGGTCGACAAGATCGCCTTGCGCAAGTTGTGGCCGGAACTCTCTGGAGAATAACGAAATGGCCATGCCCACCAACATCGGCATCATCGACTGCATGCTCGGCATTCCCGATGCCGAGGACCGCGCCGAGTGGTTCGCGCCGTTCCGCCCGCTGATCAAGGACAAGCAGACGCTGGGCCAGTTCGCCATGCCCGCGCAGTACATGTTCAAGGACATCCCGCAGTCGGGCAAGCAGGACGATTACCTCGCCTGGACCGTGGCGCAGATGGACAAGCACAACGTCGAGAAGGCGCTCGTCGGCTGGAACGAGAACGAAACCTCGTACCGCGCCAAGGAGCTCTACCCCGACCGCTTCTTCTTCGACCTGCCGGTCAACCCGAACAACGGCACCGAGGAAGTCCGCCGGATCAAGCGCATCCACGCCGAAGTCGGCCTCTCCGCCGTCTCGGTGTTCCCCTCGGGCACGCTCCCGCAGGTGGCGATCAACCACAAGTATATGTGGCCGATCTATTCCGCGTGCGAGGAACTGGGCCTGCCGATCCTGTTGAACGTCGGCATTCCCGGCCCGCGCATCCCGATGGAGACGCAGAAGGTCGAGCATCTCGACGAGGTCTGCTGGTTCTTCCCGGAACTGAAGGTGGTCATGCGCCACGGAGCCGAGCCGTGGGAGGCGCTGGCGGTGAAGCTGATGCTGAAATGGCCGAACCTCTATTATTCGACCAGCGCCTTTGCGCCCAAGCACTACCCCAAGGCGATCATCGACTATGCCAACACGCGTGGCGCCGACAAGGTGATCTACGCCGGCTACTTCCCGATGGGCCTCAGCCTCGATCGCATCATGTCCGACATGCAGAACGTGCCATTCAAGGACGAGGTGTGGCCCAAGTTCCTGCGCGAAAACGCGATGAAGGTGTTCGGGCTCTAAGCAATCCCAGGGAGCCGGGAAGTCTGCTCCCCCCAGTGATCGCCGGCATGCGGAGACAACCCCCGCCCCGGCAATTCAGGAGTGAAACCATGGCGGATCCAGTGGCAACAGATGCCCGCACCGCTCCAGTGGCGGTGTGGCAGATCCTCGAGAAGCTGAAAGGCAAGGACCTGACCGACTGGCGCACCGCGCCGGTACCGGGCCGTGCTTCGGTAGCAGAACGCAATCTCGACATCGGCTTCCCGCTCGGCTGGTATCCCATCGACCTTTCGGCAAACCTTGCCGTGGGGGAGGTTAAGCCGCTGCGCTATTTTTCGCAGGACCTGGCGATGTGGCGTGGCGACGACGGCAAGGTCCGCGTCCTCGATGCCTATTGCAAGCATCTCGGCGCGCACATGGGCCATGGCGGCAAGGTTCATGGCAACCTGCTCGAGTGCCCGTTCCATGCATGGCGCTATGACGGGGAAGAGGGGACCGTGAAGGAAATCCCCTATTCGAAGTCGATCCCGCCGCAGGTGAAGCGCAAGTGTACGCGGACCTGGCATGTCACCGAGGCGAACCGCTGGATCTGGGTGTGGTATCATCCCGAGGACGCCGCGCCGCTTTTCGACGTGGTCCACCTGCCCGAGGCAACCGATCCTGAGTGGACCGACTACGACATCTACGAATGGAACGTCTACGGTTCGATCCAAAACATGGCCGAGAACGGCGTGGACGTGGCCCACTTCAAGTACATCCACGGCACCGCCAACGTGCCGCTGGGCGATCTGCGCTGGGGCGAATGGGGCCGCGGGGCCGACGTCAAGGCCAAGATGGGTACGCCGTGGGGCGAGGTCGACGGCCAGATCAGCTATGACACGATGGGTCCGGGGCAAAGCTGGACGCGCTTTACCGGCATTTCCGAGACGCTGCTGGTGGCCTGCATCACCCCGGTCGAACTGGACCATGTCCACGTGCGCTTCTGCTTTACCCAGCCCCGGGCTCAAGCCGAGGGTGAGCGGGCCGGCGTTGCCCGCGCCATCATCCGCGACATCTGCAAGCAGTTCGATCAGGACAAGGTGATCTGGGATCGCCAGAAGTTTGAGCCCAATGCCCTGATCTGCGAAGGCGACGGCCCGATCGCGCAATTCCGCAAGTACTATTCGCGGTACTACGTGAAGTGAAGACGACCAGACGGGAAGCCCTTGCCGGCGGAATTGCGCTTGCCGCAACCGCCGGCCTGCCGGGGAATGCGCACGCGATGAACGACGTCCTCGATACCCACGATTCTCTCGGGCTTGCCGAGCTTGTGAGAATGCGCAAGGTTTCGGCCAGCGAGCTGTTGGAAGCGGCGATTGCGCGGGCCGAGGCCCTGAACCCGCAGCTGAACTTCATGGCGCAGAAGCACTACGACTACGCCCGCAAGGCGATTGCGGCAGGCCTGCCGCAAGGGCCGTTCAGCGGCGTGCCGTGGCTGCTGAAAGACCTCAACACTTATATTGCCGGCGAAGTCACCGAGAACGGCAGCCGCCTCTACAAGGGCCAGCGCGCCAGCGTGACCTCCGAACTGGTGCGCCGCATCGAACGCGCCGGATTCGTGATTTTCGGCAAGACGACCACGCCCGAGTTCGGCCTGACCGGCACGACCGAAAGCGTGCTCATGGGGCCGACGCGCAATCCCTGGAATCGGGAGCGGATCGCGGGGGGATCATCGGGCGGCGCGGCGGCAGCGGTGGCGGCGGGTGTGATTCCGGCGGCGCACGCCACCGACGGCGGCGGTTCTATCCGCATTCCGGCTTCGGCCTGCGGGCTGTTCGGCCTCAAGCCCTCGCGCGGCCGGGTGCCGATGGGGCCGCTCAGGACCGAAGGCTGGGGCGGCATGTCGGTCCACCACGCAGTCAGCCGCACGGTGCGCGATTCCGCCGCGATCCTTGATGCGACGCACGGGGTGGAGCCGGGCTCGCGCTATAGCGCACCGACGCCGGAACGGCCGTTCCTTCAGGAGGTCGGGCGCGATCCGGGCAAGTTACGCATCGCGCTGATGCTCAGCCCGTATTCTGGCGCGCCGGTCGATCCGCAAGTGGTGGAGGCCACGAAGGCGGCAGCCAGGCTGCTCGAAAGCCTTGGCCACCATGTCGAGGAGGCAGCGCCGAAGATCGACATGGCGGCGATCGGGGCGAGCAGCTTTGCGCTGATGGCGTCGTCGGTCGCGGCCGATTGCGTGGACCGGGCCAAGGCGCTGGGCATTGAACTGGGCCCCGACGTGCTGGAGCGCACCACGCTCGATTTCATTGCGATGGGCAAGAGCTACACCGGCATGGACTTTGCGCGCGGGAACAACGCCTATCAAGCCGCCGCTGTCACCATCGCGCAGTTCATGGAACGCTGGGACGTGATTCTTTCGCCTACGCTGTCGGCGCCGCCGGTGCCGCTGGGCCGGATCGGCCTGGATACCGGCCGTTCGCTGATGGACTGGGGCCGCGAGGTCGGCACGTTCACCGCGTTCACCGGCATCTATAACGGCACCGGCCAGCCGAGCATGTCACTGCCACTGGCAATGTCGCAAGATGGGCTGCCGATCGGCATCATGTTCACCGGCCGCTTTGGCGAAGAAGGGGTGCTCTTCCAGCTGGCTGGGCAGGTGGAACGCGCCGCGCCGTGGGCAGGGCGGCGAGCGAAGGTCTGAAGATGTAAGCCATTTTTCTGACCACCCGGGTCAAGCCCGGGGGACGAAGAATCAAGGCTGATCTTAGGCACTCGCATCCATTCCGCGCAAGTCCTCCACTGTGGCGATGGGTCCGATGGCGGCATTGTATTTTACCGTCTGGAGGACCAGCTCGGTTTCGGCTTCGCGGATGCCTTCCAGCGCCAGCACCCGGTTGGTGACGGCAGCTGCGTCTTCAAGGCTGGGCAGGACGCAGATGGCGATCAGCCGCAGCGCGGCGTTGGCGTCGTAGAGCGCGCGGACCTCGGGCAGGGCGAGCAGGCCTTCGCGCACGGCATCGAGCTTGCCGCTGGCGCATTTCACCGTCACGAACATCATATGTTGGCCGGCGTTGGTAGCGTCCAGTCCGCGCGCGATATCGACGATGGGGACGAGCTTGAGCAGCCCCGCGGTCTGCAGCCGCTTGACCCGCCCGCGCACCGTCCCTTCGGTGACGCCGAGGTCTGCGGCAATCTTGCGGAAAGAAAGACGCGCATCGTCGGCCAAGGCTTCGGCGATCTGTCGGTCTAGCTCGTCGGTCTGCGGGAACTGGTCGATCATGCGGCGATGGGGCCAACGGCGGTGTTGTAGCGGTAGACGGTGTTAAGCAGTTCGACGTCGACGTCCTCAACGCCTGCGATCCCGGCCGAAACGTCGCGCGCGGCCTCGATCATCTCGCGCGCGGCGTGGAAGGCATAGAGGCAGCTGACCGGGTAACGGCCCGAGGTAAGGTGTACTGACAGCACATGTTCGCGCTGTGCCAGTTCATGCGCAACCTCGAGCGGGGCGCGGCCGCTCACCTGAAGGCGGATGCGGGCAAGCAGACGATAGCCGTGGACGCGAAAGTCCGCCAGGGCAACGACGCGCATCAGCCCGGCGGCATCCATCGCCCGGATGCGGTTCGCTACCAGATTACCGGTCAGCCCCAGTTCCTCGCCGATCACCGTGGATTGCGCGCGTCCATCTCGCTGCAGCACTTCGATGATGCGCAGGTCGATATCGTCAAGCGTTGCACCTTTGGCGCGGCGTGTCGGCTTTTCTTCAGACAAGGCGTTCCCCCCGTTTGCGTAAGGTAGCCTAGAGCGCGCTACGCAGCGGGGCAAGGGCAAGCGGGCGGGCCGTGGCGATCAGCCGCGCGGTTCGCGAGGAAGACCAAGGCCGCGTTCAGCAATCAGGTTGCGTTGGATCTGGTTGGTGCCGCCGTAGATCGTGTCGGCGCGGCTGAACAGGAACAGGTTGGGCAGGACGTCCCATTCGTAAGATCCGCCGGCGGCCACTTCGCCCGCCTGGCCCAGTACGTCCATCGCCAGTTCGCCAAGGCGGCGGCGCCATGATGCCCACTGGATCTTATAGGTGAGGGCAGCGCCGTCGATGCTGGAATGATCGCTGTTCGAAAGCATCCGCAGCGCGCCGTAGCGCATCAGCCGCAGGCCGATTTCGGCGCTGGCGATGCGCTGGCGGATTACCGGATCACGGTCCTTGCCGGTGGCCTTGGCCGCGGCGATGATTTCGTCCAGTTCGTTGCGGAAGCCCATCTGCTGGCCAAGCGTGGACACGCCACGCTCGAACGCAAGCAGGCCCATGGCGATCTTCCAGCCATCTCCTGGTGCGCCGATCAGGCTGTCGGCAGGGCAGCGCGCTTCGGTGAAGAAGGTCTCGTTGAACTCGGCGTCGCCATTGATCTGGCGTATGGGACGGACCTCGATGCCCGGCTGATCCAGCGGCATCATCAGGAAGGTCAGGCCCTTTGGCCCTTGCGATCCTTCTTCGGTGCGGGTGACGACGAAGATCCAGTCGGAGATATGGGCAAGGCTGGTCCATATCTTCTGGCCATCCACGATCCATTCGCCATCTTCCAAGCGCCCCTTGGTGCGCACGCTGCCAAGGTCCGACCCGGCATTTGGTTCGGAAAAGCCCTGGCAGAAGATGGTCTTGCCGGCGGCGATATCCGGAAGAAAGCGGCGCTTCTGCTCGTCGGTCCCGAATGTGAGGATGGTGGGGCCGGCAAGCTCCACTCCGATGTGGTTGATGCGTCCCGGAACCCCGGCGCGGGCATATTCCTCGGCGAAGATCACCTGCTGCGCCAGCGTAGCATCGCGCCCGCCCCATTGCGTCGGCCAGCCGATGCAGCCCCAGCGGTGTTCGCCGAGCTGCTGCTCCCATTCGCGCCGCCGTTCGGGCATGGCGGTAAGCTGGGTCACGCCCCTGATATCGCGGAATTCGCCTGCCATCTGGCCCTGCAGCCACTCGGCGCATTCGGCGCGGAAGTCTTCGTCGGCGGCGGAAAATCCAAGCTTCATGTCGCTGCGCCTCAACCCGGCATGTAGAGCTGTGCGGCTTTGCCGCCATCGACGGGCAGGGCAGTGCCGGTGATGTAGCTGGCTGCGCTGGAGAGCATGAACACGATCGCCTCGGCCAGTTCGTCGGGTTCGCCGCCACGCTGCATCGGGATGGCGCGGGTGGTTGCGGCCGCAAAATCAGGCGCGCGGCTTTCATAGTCCTGCGTCGCGGCGGTCTGCACCTGCCCCGGCACGATGGAGTTGATCCGGATGCCGAGCGGGGCACCTTCCATCGCCGCAGCTGCGGTGAAGTGGACCAGTGCGGCCTTCGAGGCCGAATAGCTTGCCATGTTGGCCAACGCTTTGATCCCGCAGGTGGAGGCGATGTTGACGATAGAGCCGCGCTGGCGACCATCAATATCCTGCTTCGCCATCACCGCCATTGCCGCCTTGGTGCCGACGAACACGGCATCGGCATTGACTGCAAAATCCTTGCGCCAGTGTTCCAGGGTCAGCTTCGAAATCGGTGCGTAGTGCACCGACATGGCATTGTTGACGAGCATGTCGAGCCGTCCATGTCGTGCGGCAACATCCTCGATCAGAGCGGTGAAGGCGGCATCATCCGATACATCGAGTCTGACGGCTTCGACCTTCCCGAATTGCGCGATCTCGGTCCGAGCAGCTTCAAGCTTGTCCTCGCGGCGGGCGCAGATCACCACGGTCGCCCCGCGCGCCGCGAGAAGCTTCGCGGTGGCAAGCCCTATGCCATCGCTTCCGCCAGTGACCACGGCAATCTTGCCGGTCATGTCATGAGCCATTGCTTTGCTTCTCCCGATTCCTTGATCTCAACGCAAATGCACCTGTTGCCGCGCCAATGTCAACCTAATGCGCAAAATAACAGCTTTATCATTTCGTATATCGACCTTTCTAGCCGCAACCCACCGCTCTTTGCGGCATTTTGGTCAATTTTGACCATGCAGAGGAGGCGACACAAGCCGAGACGCATCCCGTCAGTTAAAATCTTCCTTGGAAACCAATGGCTTCTTGCGTAGAATGGCGCTCCTGATGTCTCTAATCGTGTAGGTGGCTCATGGTCCTGAAGCGAAAGACGCGGAGCCCCGAGGCGGTCGGCCCGACTGGCTTTACCGCCGCGGATGAGCGGTTACTGATCGCATTCGAACTGGCCGTCGTGATCAACGTCCTGGCCTGCATCGTCATCCTGCCAACCGTTGTCATGGAAAATGTGGCGCATAGCGCCGAAAGATCCGCGTCTTATCGCTGAATTTCATCAATGGCGCGGCTGCACGTTGACCAGGTTCGAAGGCGTCGGCAGCCCTCGCTTAGCTGAACCAGGCGCCACCGTTGACATTTATCGTGCTGCCGGTGGCAAAGCTGGCATCCTCGCTGGCGAGATAAGCCACTGCGCCTGCGACTTCCTCTGGCCGCGCAAGGCGCTTCATTACGCTATCCGCGGCGACGGCGGCTTTCACCTCTTCGGGCAGGGGCGCGTAGATCGGAGTCTCGGTCGCACCGGGGTTGACCGCGTTGACGCGAACTCCGCGCGGGGCAAGCTCGCGCGCCATGGCGCGTGTCATGCCGAGGACGGCGGCCTTGGCGGTGACATAGGGCACCGGGCCATTGCCGGCGAGCGCAGCGGTTGAGCCGATGTTGATGATCGAACCGCCTGCGCCTTGTGAAGCCATCATCCGCACTGCGGCGCGGCTGCAGCGGAAGGCGCCGTCGAGCGTGATGGACAGGACCTTTGACCAGCCTTCGTCAGCACAGTGGAGGGTCTGGTCGGCAAAGGCAGTTTCATCGCCTCCCGCGCGGGCAGCCTGGCCTGCATAGAATTCGGCCATGCCATCGCCCGGCGCGCTTCCGATCCCGGCGTTGTTGACGAGAATGTCGATCCCGCCAAGCTGGTCAGCCACTTGCGCAAAGGCGGCGTCCACCGAGGCGGTGTCCGACACGTCGCAGGCAACGCCGATGTGGGGAGCGGGCAGGACTGCGCCAGCCTTCTGCGTCGAAAGGTCCAGAATGGCGACCAGCGCGCCTTCATCCGCCAGACGTCGGGCAATGGCTGCGCCAATGCCCTGCGCTCCGCCGGTGACGACGGCGCGTTTGCCTTGAAGTCTGTTCATGGTGTCCTCGCTCAACCCGCGCGCGGGTAGTCGGTGTAGCCGCGCGCATCGTCGCCGTGGCCGGTGTAGAATGTGGCGCGGTCCCCCTTCGCGAGCGGGGCGCCGGAACGGAAGCGCTCCACGAGATCGGGGTTGGCGATATAGGCGTAGCCGAATGAAACGGCCTCGGCCTTGCCTTGCGCAATCACCGCGTTGGCCTTGTCGAGCGTGAGCCCGCAGTTCTCGATCACCGCGCCCCGCCAGTTGGCGCGGACGAGTTCGAGGCTGTCGAACCCGGCGTTGTGAATGTGGATCAGGTGGCAATATGCGAGGCCCATGCCGTCCACAGCCTTCAGCAGGGTCGTATAGGTCTCGGCTGGATCGGCGTCGGCCATGCCGTTGAAGGTAACGCCTGGGCAGATGCGGAAGCCGACGCGGCCCGCGCCAATGGCGGCGGCAATTGCGGAGAGCGTTTCCACCACGAAGCGGACGCGGCTCTCTGCGTTGCCGCCATAGGCGTCGCTGCGCTGGTTTGAATTGGACGAGAGGAACTGCATCGGCAGGTAGCCGGAGGCACAGTGCAGTTCGACCGCGTCGATGCCGGCGGCGCGGGCGTTGCGCGCAGCTGCGACATATTCGGCGATCACGCCGGGAATCTCGTGCGCTGCCAATGCGCGAGGCATTTCGGTGGCGACGGGGATGCCATCGGGGCCGGGGATTGGATCGGGGC
>NZ_LSIA01000199.1:0-4707 GCF_001556015.1 Novosphingobium sp. CCH12-A3
CGCCCGCCGACGCCACCGCACCTATGGCGCGGCACTGACGAGCAATTGGAATGTCTCGGACGCGCTGACCGTAACCTCCGTCACTGCCTATGACTATGGTAAGCTGTATATCCCCGAAGATGCCGATGGCAGTCCGCTCCAGGTGGTCAATACCGAAAACAGGGGTCGCGGAGAGCAATTCTCGCAGGATTTGCGGCTCGCGAGTGATTATGACGGTGGTCTCAATTTCATTCTTGGTGCATATTATAACAAAGAGAAAATCCATGCCGGCACGTCGCTTGGATTTTTCACCGATATCGATGTAACGGGCGACGGTGCGATCAACGCCGACGACTGCGTCCAGGACTTTACAGTGTCCTGTGTCTATCGAAATGACTATCGCCAGACAAAGGAAAGCGCGGCAGTTTATGCCGACGTCAACTATGCGGTTTCAGGTCGGGTGACGCTTCGTGGCGGCCTACGCTACACCAAGGACAAGGGCAAGGCCGGCGACTACAAGGCGCAGCTCCTGGGCGCGGAGGACACGCCGATCGCCAATACCATCCCCGGCGATCCGGTTGATTTCGACGCAACGACAAGCGCCCGGTTCAGCAAAGACAATGTCTCCGGAAAGATCGGCGTCGATTTCAAGACGGCTGCCGATGATCTGCTTTATGCGAGCTTCAGCCGGGGCTATCGCGCCAGCGCATTCAACTCGCAGGCCTTCTTCTTTCCTGAAGAGCTGAACGTTGCGGATCCCGAAACCGTCAATGCCTATGAAGTTGGCTTTAAGACGCAATTTCTCGATCGGGCCGTCACATTGAACGGTGCCGTCTTCTACTATGATTATAAGAACCAGCAAGCACTGAACGTCGATCCCAACACTCTTGCCCAGACGCTCATCAACATCCCGAAATCGCGGATTTTTGGCGCCGAACTGGAAATTATGGCACGGCCGTTCGACGGACTGAAGATCAATGCCGGCCTTGGCTTGCTTGATACCAAGATTCAAGACGGGGAGATCAGCGGCGTCGTGCTCGACGGCAACCGGTTGCCGGCCGCGCCGACGGTCAATTTCAACGCCGGTTTTGACTGGGACGTCATGAAAAATGACAGTGGGATAGTGACGCTTGGGGTAGGCGGAAACTACAGTTCGAAGCAATATTTTGAACTTATCAATATAGATAGGTTGGTTCAGAAAAACTATATTATAATAAATATGCAATTTGGCTATCGAACGGCGAATGATCGTTATGGTGTGGCCCTGTGGGGTCGCAATATATTCAATGAATACTATTATCGTGGAGCGATTGACCTATCGGGTTTAGGCCTTGATTACTTCCATATCGGTGAACCGCGCACCTACGGCCTCACCATCGACGTGAAATTCTAGGAGCGGCCATCCGGGTCGGAGTGCTGACGCAAGCGCGTATCAGGACTGGAGATTCGACCACGTGATCCAGGGAGAGGCAAATGGCTGACTACAAGTTGCTTATCGGCGGACAGCTTGTTGCTGGCGACGCAGTGATGGACGTGATCAACCCCGCCACCGAGGAGGTGCTCGCCGTCTGCCCGCGCGCCTCGGAAGCACAACTCGATGCCGCGGTCGCCGCGGGGAAGGCCGCGTTCCCGGCCTGGGCACACACACCGATAGCCGAGCGACGCGCGATGTTGCTGAAGCTCGCGGACGCACTATCAGCGCGCATAGATGAATTTGCGCGACTGCTGACGCAGGAACAGGGCAAACCGCTCAGCGAGTCGACGGCCGAAATCGCCTATACCGAGGCGTTTGTCCGCCATCTCGCGATGCTCGAACTTGAAGCCAGGCTGATCGAAGATGGCGAGAGCCGACGGGTCGTGATGCGCCGTCGTCCGCTCGGAGTGGTCGGCGCGATCATTCCGTGGAACTTCCCGGTGCTGATCGTCGCGTTCAAGCTGCCGCTGGCGCTGCTTGCTGGCAACACCATCGTGGTGAAGCCCGCGCCGACGACGCCGCTCACCACGCTGCTGTTCGGTGAACTCTGCGCGGAGATATTCCCCGCAGGCGTGGTCAACATTATCACCGATCAAAATGATCTCGGCACGCGGCTCACCTGCCATCCTGACATCGCCAAGGTCACGTTCACCGGATCCACCGAGACTGGCCGGAAAGTCATGGCGAGCGCGGCCGCCACGATCAAGCGGATCACGCTCGAACTTGGGGGCAACGACGCCGCGATCGTGCTTGCCGACGCCGATCCGGCCACGGCGGCACCTGGAATTTTCCGTGCGGCGTTCATGAATGCCGGGCAGGTCTGTCTCGCGATCAAGCGCGTCTATGTCCATGACGACATTTATGACGAGATGTGCGCGGCACTCGCTCGGCTAGCAGAAGAAGCGGTGCTCGATGACGGGCTGCTTCAGGGCACGCAAATCGGGCCGCTCCAGAACAAGGCGCAATATGAGAAGGTGAAGACCTTTCTCGACGATGCCCGCGCCAGTGGCACTATTATCGCTGGCGGCGAGATCCAGGATCGGGCGGGCTATTTCATCCGTCCCACCATCGTTCGCGACATTTCGGACGGGACGAAGCTGGTCGACGAGGAGCAGTTTGGTCCCGTTCTGCCCGTCATACGTTTTTCCCATGCCGAGGATGCGCTTGCCCGCGCCAACGCCTCGATCTGGGGGCTCGGCGGCTCGGTGTGGTCGGGTGACCGTGAAGCCGCCTATGACCTCGCGGAACGCATGGACGCGGGCACCGTGTGGATCAACAAGCACCTCGATTTCGGACCCAACATCCCGTTCGGCGGTGCCAAGCAATCCGGATTGGGCGTAGAGTTCGCCGAGGAAGGCCTCGCCGAGTTCACCCAGATCCAGCTGATCAACGAGGCCAGATAAGTGGCGTGAGCTTCGCCGGCATATCTGTCCATTCCCACCCGGACGGAATGCGATCGCTCGGCTCGCGGCCGAACAGGCCTGCGCTGTTGCGATCCCAGAGATCAATGGACAGGCGTCCGGTACGACAAGGAACATGCAGGGAATGGACGCCATGAAAGTAAGCCATGTTAGGGGCAGCGACGCGCCGCCGTTGATCGAGACAGCCATTGGCGTCCAGTTCGACGCGACCGTCGCGCGAGACCCCGAGGGAGAAGCGCTGATCGTCCGCCATCAGGAGATCCGCTGGACCTGGAGCGAGCTCAAGGCGCGCGTCGACGCGGTTGCCGCTGGCCTTCTGGCGCACGGGTTGCGGCTGGGCGACCGGGTCGGAATATGGGCGCCCAATTGCGCCGAGTGGGCTGTGATTCAGTTCGCGACCGCAAAAGCGGGACTGATCCTTGTCAATATCAATCCGGCCTATCGCGCCACTGAACTCGAATTTGCACTGAACAAAGCGGGCTGCGTGGCGCTGGTGATGGCGCCCAGGCACAAGTCCAGCGACTATGTCGCGATGTTGACGGACCTGGCCCCCGAATTGCCGAGGTCAGCGCCAGGGGCCTTGCGGGCGGCACGGCTCCCCGCGCTTCGCCTGGTGGTCACCACGGGCGAAGCGCCCCATGACGGGTGCGTGCCCTTCGCGGCACTCGCTTCGGACGAGATCGATAGACTGACTGGCATCGACATCGAGCCCGGCGATGCGATCAACATCCAGTTCACCAGCGGTACGACGGGGTCCCCCAAGGGCGTGACGCTCTCGCACCGCAACATCCTCAACAACGCGCGTTTCGTCGGCGCGCGAATTGGCCTTGCTCCCAGTGACCGGGTCTGCATTCCCGTGCCGCTCTATCACTGTTTCGGCATGGTGATTGGCAATCTAGCCTGCGTCATCCACGGCGCGACGATGATCTATCCGGCCGAGGGCTTTGAGCCACTTGCCGTCCTCGAAGCAGTTGAGTCGGAGCAATGCACGACTGTCTACGGCGTGCCGACGATGTTTATCGCCATGCTCAACCATCCAGCATTTTCGCGTTTCGATCTTTCGTCGCTGCGCACCGGGATCATGGCGGGTTCGCCTTGCCCGAGTTCGGTGATGGAAGAGGTGATCGCCAGGATGCACATGTCCGAAGTCACGATCGCTTATGGCATGACGGAGACAAGTCCGGTGAGTTTCCAGAGCGATACTGACGACGCGTTCGACCTGCGTGTCGGCACCGTCGGACGCGTCCAGCCGCATCTCGAAGTCAAGATCGTCGATGCCGCTGGCGCGATCGTCGCCATGGGTGAAAGCGGCGAGCTGTGCACCCGCGGCTATGCGGTGATGCTCGGCTATTGGGACGATCCAGAGAGCACCGCCGAAGTGATCGACGCGGAGGGCTGGATGCACAGCGGCGATCTCGCGACGATCGACGATGCGGGCTATGGCAGGATCGTCGGGCGCATCAAGGACATGGTGATCCGTGGTGGCGAGAACATCTATCCGCGCGAGATCGAGGAGTTCCTGGTGACCCATGCCGCGATCGCCGACGCGCAGGTGATCGGCGTCCCGGATGAGCATTTCGGGGAAGAACTGTGCGCATGGATCGTCGTAAGGCCGGGCTTCGTCCTGTCGGAAGAGGATGTCCGTGCCCACTGCCGCGGTCGCATCGCTCACTTCAAGATCCCCCGTCACATCCGGTTCGTCGAAAGCTTTCCCATGACCGTCACCGGGAAGGTTCAGAAGTTCGCCATGCGCGAGGCCATGCTCGCCTAGTCCGGAGGGCTCTGTTGCAAAGATTGGCGGCAGTCAGAGGTAGGCTGTCGCTCTGCGCCGAT
>NZ_LSIA01000002.1:0-239 GCF_001556015.1 Novosphingobium sp. CCH12-A3
CCGCCTCTGGCTCAAGAGCGAGGGGGAAGGCGAGTTTGGCCGCGGGATCGACAGCGCAGACGTCCAGGCCCTCTATAGCCGCGCCATCGACCCCTATTTCAACCTTCAGGCCGGCGTCCGCCAGGACTTCGGCCGCGGGCCCAACCGCACCTATGCGACCGTTGGCGTCGAGGGTCTGGCTCCCGGCATGTTCGAGGTCGAAGGCGCGCTGTTCCTCTCGACCAAGGGCGATGTTCTGG